>JABJCN010000129.1 GCA_018668635.1 Opitutia bacterium | reverse complement strand
CCTTTCCCATGCCCTTCTGGATAAACACGAAGCCGTCCGGGAACACGCTGTCCGGCTTTGCGAGGGAGGACATGAGGCTCTCGCACGCCAATGCCTCAACGACAAATCCGTGCGTGTCCTCCGCCAGGTCGCCTTCACCCTTGGCGAAGGGCGTGGCAGTCTGTTCGCGGAAGCCCTCCTTTCCCTCGCCAAACAACATCCTGAAGACGCCAACATTCAACTTGCCATCAAGAGCTCCGCCGTACCCCACGCCGCCGAGATGCTGAAACAAGGCTTCTCCTTGAAAGATCGCCCGCCTGCAGCGCTCACCAGTCACCTTCTTCAACTGACAACAACCGGCAGGCAACAGGACACGCTGGCCCTTGTGTTGAATGAAATCACAGGTGGTAGGATTGTTGCCGACAAGCTCACCATGATGAATGGCTTTCTGGATGCCCTCGAATCCAGCGGGCAGACCCTTGTCAATTTTCATAATGGCGCACCACCGGGACTTCGAAAGGCCATTGAAAAGTCCAGAACCCTCTTCGCCCATGCGCGGGCCAACCCTGACAATCCTTCCGCCATTGCCCTCCTCGGACGCGGCCTTGACGAACACGAAGCCGACCTGCGCAGGCTCGTTGGCATTCTCTCCGCCAAAAGCGCACCCCAACTACAGAAGGCCGCAATGGAAAACCTTCAGGAATTTGCACACCCTGAACTTGCCCACAAAATCCTGGATCAATGGCACACCTACAGCCCCGCGGTATACGCAGGCATCATTGAAATGCTACTCAATCGTGAATCCAACACCCGGGTCCTTTTGGAAAAAGTGCAAAACGGTGGGCTCCCCAAGGGACAGGTAAGTCCCGCATTCCGCCAGCGTTTGACCGGTCACCCCAAATCCAACATCCGTGAACTCGCCAGGAAATTGTTTGGACAGGTCGATCCCGCCCGCGACCACATTATCCTTAAGTATGACAACATTGGCAAACTGAAGGGCGATGCAAAACAGGGGGCAGCCTTGTTCAAGGCCGTTTGTGCCAACTGCCATCGCTTCAGGAATGAGGGCAACGCCGTGGGACCAGACCTCGAGACCTTTATCCCGAAGCCACCCGGTGAATGGTTAACCGCCATCCTTGACCCCAATCGTGCCGTGGAGGAAAAATTTATTGGCTACAATGTCTCAACCCGCAATGGAGTCACACATACCGGCGTGATCACGGCCGAGACACCTGCCAGCCTAACGCTCAGAACCCTTTCCGGACAGGAACATGTCATCCTGCGTAATAATATCCGGAGGCTCGAAGGCACGGGGCTTTCCCTGATGCCCGTGGGTCTGGAAGCCACCCTGCCACCACAAGCAATGGCGGACCTGTTGAGATTCCTTCGCGGCAATTGACCGCCTTCGGAAACAAATTGCATTCCTTGAACCTCCTTCCATGAGCCACGTGAATTCGCACCTTACAGACATCGTAAAGTTGATATCCCCTTGGTGCATTAAAATGAGATCTGGAAGCATTGTTTATGATCAATAGAACGATTATTCCCTTATTGCTGATGGGGTTGTTCACCCTCGCTTTTTGTGACGTCGGCGATCCGCAGATCCGGACCGATCACCCTTGGTATCCCGGCGAACTTGCCATGTCCAATTTTGATCGTTTGTTCGCCACGCAGGCTGAGGCATATGAACGGGTCACCGGAAAACGTGTCGACTCCGATGAAAGCAAGGCACTGGCCTCCTGGTTTTGGCGCAACACCCACTACTGGCATGCAGAGGCTGGTCGTCGTGACCTCTGGGGAGAGGGGTTGACCCATGGAAACGACAAGCGTTTACGTGAGTACTGGAACGGGCTCTTCGGCTACGGCTTTGGGTTGTGTGGCACCACGCATTCCCAATGGACTGCCGAACTCGATCATTTGCTGGGGCATGCCCGGGGGCGTGGGGTCGGCGTGGCCGGTCATAATTCCTTTGAGGTGTTCCTGAAGGGGGAATCCTACGGGGCCGGGAGGTGGGCCCTCCTTGACCATGATTTGTCCACCGTGATCTTTGATGAATCCGGAAAACGCCTGCTGGGGATTGCCGAGGTGTATAAGAACGTCGACCGCTGGATCGATCGAAATTACAAGCCGGATAAACAGCAAGGGTGGTTGGTCTGTGGACTTCACCCAAGTGACGGTAATTCCTATCGAAAATATGCCGCCGCAGAGTACCTCGCAGGCTACGCCGGACCACCGCCAATGGTTTGCCTGCGGCGGGGAGAGCGAATGCGACGATATTTTAAACCCGGGCTGGATGATGGAAAAACCTTTGTCTTCTGGGGGCGCAACTACAATACCACCGGCATTCCGGGCCCTGAGCGTTCGCGTACCTGGGTCAACCAGCCTGAAAAAATGTACGGATCCAGGAACGGAACCCCTCATCAAAACGGCCAGGCAAGATTCGCCAACGTCGAGTATGTTTACCAGCCTGACTTCACCACAGGTGACTATCGTGAAGGCATTGTCACGGAAGATGACAATCAGGTCGTATTTTCTTTCCAAACACCCTACGTCATCGGGGCTACCCCGCCAAACGACAAGGCGTGGGGCATTTATGACGATGACTGTCGCAACGGTTTGGTCCTGCATGGAAAGACGGAGTGCCAGGTGTCAGTTTCAGTGGATGCCGGGCGCACCTGGTCTCCGCCCGAGGCATTCAGGAATGGCCTTGATCTTACGGATTGGGTCAAGGGGCGCTCGAACTACTGGTTGCGTCTAGGGACAGGTCGACTACAACTGCAGGAATCCGGGCTTAAAATCCGGACCATTTGCCAAGCCAATGTTTCGGTTTTACCAAAACTCAAGGACAACGAAACCACGATAAACTATGAAGCCTCGGGATACGAGGTGCTTTCCATTGGCCCAGAACTGAACCTGGCCAAGACCTTTGTCTCGAACGGGAGGTTCGGTGAAAAGGAAGTGACCCTTTCTGTAAAGCCAACCAAGCCGGTAATCAAAATCCATGCAGCAGCCCACGTGGCCTCGGGGAATCCACCAAGCCCAAAGGTGAACTATCATATCGATTACAGTCTTGATTCCGGGGGACATTGGCAACCAATTGTAAAGGACCGTGCCATACCCCGTCGTGGAGATGAGCCCGGCGACTTCTGGTCCCAAAGCTTTTCCTACGGTTCCACTGTCATCCAATCCGGGGCAGGTAAACCGATCCTGATCCGTTTCCGTAATGACGGCAACAAGCGCTACCTTCGGGCTGAAGTTCACCTGGTGCAGACAACCGGCCAAACGGACCCGGTTAAAGTAACCTATGCCTGGGACAATGTTGCCGGTGCCCAAACGGAATCCAATATATTCAGGACCAAGGGTCAGTGGCGGCTTCAAACCGGTCAAGAAGTCCAAACCAAATGGGTGGAGTTCGAACCTGTTCGCTAGAGCCCAATGATGCCCGGGATCGAGTGTAATGCTTCGTTGGTTAAGCCAACACGATCATATCCTGTGGCATACCCACATCCCGCACCTTCATTGGCCTCACTCCCTCTAATTCAGGCATTCACAGGATCAGAATGAAGTTTATAAGCCGTAAATAAGCAAAATAAAAATGCCACCAGTAACGGAGGCGACACCGTACCAACGATTTCCGGCGTCCCAATCAAATAATGAACGGCAATTAAACAGCTCCCGGAGCATGTCACTGATAAGATAGAAGTAATAAATACACTCAATATCTTCCGTGGCAAAAGATTAAAAATCAAACTGACCAGCTTTACCAAAGCCAAAGTAATGATCAGGCTGGATATGCCCTGGGTTGCCGCAGATATAGCGCGGACGTTTTCCGTACCAGTATCATTGATATAATACGCCCATCCACCCCAGAAAAAAAAAGCAGCTAATGCAGATAAAATATTATACTTTTTGCTTGTTTTTGAATACAATATAAAATCCCGTTTATTTAAATTTAATTATCCATGCAGATAACCCTAGGTGAAGGATCAATCAAGTCAATGGATTGGAAAACACACGGAGACCTTTCATGATACATAAGTTTCGCCCATGATGGGAATAGGGCACACCCCACCGACCTCAAAAGTTTCCGTTGAATGATCGATAACAACAGATTGTTCACCCTGAACTAATGTCACGATAGTGTATTTTACAACAAAACAGGAAATAGGACACCGCGACTTAAAACGATCAGGGGAAATCACAGAAAAGGAAACGAATTAAACTCGTAAGGCAAAGGAGAAAAACATACCTATCATCATAACATGAAATACACGATCCCCACCTGTTGCATCATCCTGAATGTCTGGCTATTTGGAGATACCCCGCCTGTTGATTTCTCCGTTACTTCCATTAAGAATGGGGACTGGTCAAATGCGGCAACCTGGTCCCCTCAACGGGTACCAAAAGCCGGAGACCGTGTATTGATTGCCCCCGGCACGAAAGTCCGTTTTGACGCGAGAACCACGCCAACCATCCGATTAATCCAGGTGGCAGGGACAATGGGTTTCGCCAGGGATAGAAGCACCGAATTGAATGTCGGCCTGCTCAAGGTGCAGGCCGGGACACATTGCACCGAACGGGGTTTTGCCTGTGACTTCACCAAGGCGCACACTGCCTCAACCAATGCGAAGCTTCCCACGCTAGAAATTGGTACGTTACAGAAACCCATTCCTGCTGAACATACCGCTCGAATCCGCCTGCATTACGTCAAGGGAATGGATACCAAGGATGCCCCGGCACTGGTCTGTTGTTCGGCAAGAATGGAGATTCACGGTACGCCGTTGAAAAGAACATGGCTCAAGCTCGATGCCAACGTGAACCCGGGAGACATCCGTGTCAGTGTTGTCAATGATGTGCCCGGTTGGCGTGTGGGGGATGAGGTGATTGTAACTGCATCAAAGAAGATCCACGGCATGGCATCCTACCGCAACGAGGATACCGGTACCGAGAAAAGGATTATCAAATCAATTCAAGGCAAGGTCCTCACCCTTGATCGCCCGCTGAAAATCGAGCACTATGGCACCGGCGAATTCAGGAGCGAAGTGGCCAACCTTTCCCGTAATGTAATCATCGAGAGTGCTGACCCGGATGGAGTTCGAGGACACACAATGTACCATCGCAACAGTAAAGGCGGCATCAGTTACGCCCGCTTTGCCCATCTGGGAAAGGAAGGATTGCTGGGACGTTATGCAATTCATTTTCACCTGGTCGGCACCACAATGCGTGGATCTGCAGTATTAGGCGCGTCAATCGTCGACTCGCACAATCGATGGGTGACAGTGCATGGCACACAATACCTAATCGTCCGCGATTGCGTCGGTTACCAGTCCGTTGGCCACGGATATTTCATGGAGGACGGCACCGAGGTTTTTAACCTCATGGACCGAAACCTTGGGGTGCAGGCTTTTCAAGGCAAACGATTGCCGGATCAAGCCCTACCCTTTGATCCAAATGACGGAGCTGCCTTCTGGTGGGCCAATGGCCGCAACACCCTGACCCGCAATGTGGCCGTTGAAAATGCACGGTATGGATTCCGATACGACAGCCAAAAACGTAGCAACTTCGACAGCAACCTGAACATACTCATGCCTGATGGCACGAGAAAAACCGTCGACATCCGCACACTG
>JABJCN010000056.1 GCA_018668635.1 Opitutia bacterium | reverse complement strand
CCGTCCATGAAAGACCAAGCCATCCCTTATCTGTATTGGCCATTCCGCGCACACCCTGATTGGCATTAGGGATGATTTCCGGAAAAAGGCCCTGGGCCTGAGAGTAGTTCAAGCGTTTTGTTAAATGGATATCCTCAAAAAACAAAAGTGAATGAAACTTCCCGGCGCTGAAAGTGAGCGAATCACTATAGGCGTAGCTCACTTGAGCAACATCAATTTCCATGGCCCCATTACTGAGATCAAATTCAATCTCTGTGGAAATATTTTCATGATCAAAATTCAGTTCAAGGAGCAACTCCTGGATATCCATTTCATTGGTATTACCTGAAATTGATGATTGAGTAGAAATGAAGCCGACTGAGGTTGCGCCTTCAAGGGAGAGATTGTCGCCAATAGCTATCTGTCCTTGAAGATTGTAGCTGGCAATAACCAATGAAAACAACGTGAGGTATGTATATTTATTGTGCATAATAAAGGACCGAAGATATCAGAAATCACTTCAAAACGGAAGCTTGGATTTAAGCCATTTCCCAAACTTGGATCCGTTGCCGGGTTTATCTTTCTTTTCTGTCGGTTGAGGAACCAAAAACCGGATACGATCCTTACCGACTGCATCATATACGAATGAATTGGATCGAAACTTAATTGTCCGAGCCTGCAAGTGAGCACGCTTAGTGATTTCGCGAAAGGATGGAAGTGTATCTTCAAATGCAGTTATGAGTGGGCAGCTGTTCACCAATAAGGTGATATCGATTTCTACGTTGGGCGGTCGCTCGCCATTGGGCAGGTAAAAGTGAATCTGACCGGGATAAAACTTTTCCACCGAACTTTGGCTCTGGGAAATAATCTGACCCTCACCCGTCAACGGAATAAGTTTTAATCCTCCCAGAGGCATTATCTCTCCTAGAAAGGTACCATAGCCTGCAATGAGAATTTCAACTCCCTTTGTAACAAATGAGTAACGAGGTCCTTCCCTTTGAACGAAAAATAAGAAAGAACCATGGCTAAATTCCAGTCGATTTAATCCAACCGGTGCAAATTCGCTATTATGACCAATTCGGAGCATTTCTCCCGCTGGTCCAATAAATTCCAGTCTGGATTGAGCACCAACAGACGCGACTTGACCCGAATGAAGAGGAATATTGGGTTTGCGGGTGGTTAGTGGTGGCGACTTTCCATCTACCGAGTCCTTAAGAAGACTTCGGAGATATAGGCAATATTCCTCAGATGCGGTCAAACTCCCTATCAGCAATACTGAAAAAATAAAGGGAGCAATCTTCCTGTAGATTGCTCCCTTCATTGGAGAAATATTTATAAATAAAAATCTGGCTGACCCAGGGAGTCTAAAAACTGTATGCAGCGTTAAGTTTTAAGCCTGCATCCCAGTTATTAAACCCATAGTCAACTGTGACTCCATTAGAAGACCTGCGAGTATAATCAGCAAATAAATCTGCACGCAGGTATTTGTTAATCGTGTAGTAGAGGCTGGTTCCAGCACCGAACAAAACATCTCCACGACCACTATTACTACCTTCATTGTAGTAGCTGTAGGCGAGATTTAAGGCAGATTTAAGTCCCATACGATCGCTTAAACCGTACAGATGGTCAATCCTTGCACTGGTTGTCCATGAATTAAGGCGATCCGCATCAGAGGAACTACCACCCTTGATGTCAGTAAAACCATAGGAGGTCTTAATGGTGGCCATATAATCTCCATAATTTTTAGATGCAGAGATAAATGGTGATACGCCATCAAAAGCTTCCAAATTGGCTTCTGAAATCTCGATTCGGCTGTATCCCAAACCAATAGATGGATTCCAATCACCTATCGGTTGTAGATCACCCTTGTAGAAAACACTTTGGGATTCGTAGTCAAAGCCACTCAATGCACTTTCTTGATATTGTACCGATTGATGCATAACCCCAACCACATTGCGGGTTATTCTGTTGGAAAGGTTGATATCATTTAATTCAACTGCACCGTAGAAAGTGTGAACCATAATCCGAGATTGAGCCTCTTTCGTTGGGGATTCATCTAGATAGAATGGATTTGTCCTGCCAATGTACTGGAATTCGTACCCGGCAGACACCTGTGGTCCGGTGCTGCTTTCAACAGCCTGCTGTACACCTATTTCGGCCTGTTCAGCTGCTGCATCCTGCTGTGCGTTGATGCCATGTGCCAGGCCAAGGCTTATAAGAGTCGCGAGAAGCTTGGTTGTTGTAGATTTCATTGGAATTTAAAATGTTCGAGGTTAGTCTGGAAGTGTATCAGTACTTGCGAATTTGGATGTTGGCACCGAACTCGTCAAATGTGGCAGCATCTGTCATGGCATTGGCTGCCCCGCCGTAACTAACCGCTTCGATGAAGTTAACCCTTCCGGCAACAGTAGTGCTGCCAAAGTTGGGGTACTTGGAATTGATTGGGCCAAGTTCTGAAAGCAGGTCGACCTTGGAACCGGCAGGGAAGTCAATGTTGGACAAGTTAACAGTCCGGGCTTCCATGTAAATGTACTCTGCAGTACCTGCCCCTGCAAAAGTAAGACCATTTACATTGATTTCATCCTGAGCATAAATGCCAAATCCGCCCTTACCGGAAATGTCAAAGGATCCGTTGGTGATGTCCACATCATCCAAGCTTGCAACACCTATGCCATGTTTGGCTTTGAGCGTAACTTCTTCAAGCTTGACCGAGTCATTGGCACCAAGACCAAGATAGTTCCCCTTGTACTCGACTGTCTTGCCCTTGCTGATCGTCAAGTCATCAGCTGCGCCGATTGCCAGGGTTTCCTTATTCCATGTAGAGCCTCGCTTGGAGAAAGTTACATCACTGGAAATTGAGAGGTCATTTCCGCCAGCGATTGCAAAGACCTTGGTGGATTGTCCACTGAGGTCGACTTCCGATGTCGTGTTGATGGTAACATTCTTTCCTGCAAAAGCTTCAACGTCATCTGTTGTCAGGTTAAAAAGGTTTCCAACTCCCTTGTTACGAGCTCCAAGAAGACCATAATTTGATGTATTTGATAAGACCGCACTGAGTTTTCCGACATAGCCATCATCGGCCGAAAGGGTTCCGGAGTTCACCGCAGATTTAATGGCACTACCAATAGTTTGATTTCCAGAATAATTGGCACCAAGTTCGATTAATCTGACCGAAAAGGCATTTTCTGTCATATTTTTACGATTGAAAATCCCAGAGGATGAAAGTGTTCCCCCAGTGATTGTCCGGTCGGTGAACATGTCATTCAAAAGAGAGGATGACTCAGATAAGATATCCTTTATACTACTAATACTATAGCTGGCAATTTCATAAAAGTTTCCTCCAGTCTCTATATAGAAAATAATGCGCGGATCAGATTGGGCAGCAACATCCACACTGATTGTGACTGCTGGTGCAGGGGCAGCAATACCACCGCCGCCTGAACCGCCGCCGCCACCTTCAGCATCATCGTCATTCTGTGCTTGAATGGCAAATGGGAGAATAATCGTTCCTAACAACAGAAGGGTAGCCTGTTTGAGTTTGATACTGAGGTGTTTCATCGAGCGTAGTAGGTGTTACTTGTTCAGTTATATTTAAAAATTGGCCACACAAAGTGCAATAAACTACAATAGGGTTCAAGCTTTTTAAATACAAAAAAACCGGGGGAAGATTACCTTCCCCCGGTTCTTTAAATTTGAAATCTCTTTCTGTTTAGAAAAGGAGATTAGAAGGTGAAGATACCTTCGACTGCGAATACGTTATTATCTTCAGTACCGATTTCGCCATTACTATATTCGATTATAGTACTGAGGTTGTCAGTAACTGTGTAACCGACAGCAACAGTTGTTGTCTCCTCATCGTCTGAGCCAGCAGCGTCGTGATCGACTTCGCTGTGACGAACAGTAATTGACAAGTCATCATTGACAGCATAATTAGCTAGCAGAAGATAGGCATCTGACTCAGCACCATCATTATTCCAATCATTATACTCACCACCGAGGGTAAGTTGGCCGAGTGAATAGCTGGCGTGAACATTAACAAGCTCGAGGTCACCCCCTAAAGCTACTGAATCAGCACTGTTGTCAGCGTAACCGAGGGAAACTGAGAGATTCTCAATCCCAGAATAAGATAACGCGATGTCAAATGCGAGTTCACCTGCATCATTACCAGTTACAGGACGTGGATCGCTGGTGTAACCATCAGTAATGGATGCAGCAACCGAGAGGTCTCCTTGTGAGAATGCACCACGAAAGCCGTCGTTGTAACGACTTCCTGGATTAAAAGCATCACTATAAGCGTTGGAATGCGTGAGCAATCCGGTAGGCTCATCTGCTTCAAAACCAAGAAGGTTGAGCATACGACCAGCACTAACAGTGATACCACTGAGATCGGTGCTGACAAAAGCCTGCTCAAGTTCTACGCCATCAGTACCCTTGGACTGCAAATGTACTTCAGCAGATACAGCGTCAAAGGAGAATGCGAAATCGATTTCCACTTCATCCACATTTATTACGCTGGTTTCAGTAGTTCCGTTATCGGTATTAAGGTAGGAAGCGTCTACGAAACCGGAAACGGTCAGGTTTTCGCCAATGGCGATTTGGGCGTGCGAAAGGG
>JABJCN010000022.1 GCA_018668635.1 Opitutia bacterium | reverse complement strand
CGGGCCGGCGATCGTGTCTGGGAAACCTGAGGCCAGCCTGCTTCTGAAGGCAGTCAAGCATCTGGACAAGAAACTGAGTATGCCCCCAAAGCAGCCCAAGCTCCCCGGGCAACAAATAGCCATCCTGGAGAAGTGGATTAAGATGGGGGCACCCGATCCGCGCAAAAATTTGCTTCCAAGCCTGATCACCCGTAATATTGACATCAAGGAGGGGCGTAAATTCTGGTCTTTCCAGCCCGTTCGTAATCCGGATGTACCGAAGACACGCGGTTCCTGGGCTCACACCGACCTCGATCGATTGGTACAGGCCGGTCATGCAAAAAAGGGACTCCATCCTGTTAAGGACTCCCCGCCGGCCACGCTGTTGCGCCGCATTTACTTTGACCTGACCGGGTTGCCACCCTCCCCCGCCCAAGTCAGTGAATTTCTCACTGCACACGAAAAGGACTCCAAGGCGGCTGTGAGAAAAATTGTGGACCGACTGCTGGAATCCAGCCACTTCGGGGAACGCTGGGGCAGGCACTGGATGGATGTCGCCCGATATGCCGAGTCGACGGGTATGGAACGCAACTGCACCTATACACAGGCCTGGAGATACCGTGACTACGTGATCCAGGCGTTCAATGATGACAAGCCCTTTGACCAGTTCATCCGTGAACAGGTTGCCGGTGACCTTATGGCCGCAGAAAACCCGGAGAAACAGTCCGAGCACCTGGTCGCCACCGGTTTCCTGGCTCTCGGCCCGAAATCCCTTAACTCAAGGGATGTGGCCCAGTTCAAGGCCGATGTCGTCGATGAGCAGATCGATATCACAACCAGGGCTTTCATGGGCCTCACGGTCAGTTGCGCCCGTTGCCATGACCATAAGTTTGACCCAATCCCCACAAAAGATTACTATGCGATTGCCGGCATCTTCCACAGCACCAGGACATTGTTCGGCACTGGCGGAACCGGCAACCGGCAGAAGTCAACCCTGATGCCCCTTGGAGGCGAAAATGATGGCCTTAAGGAAGCCATCAAGATCCATCAGGAAAGAACCCGTGACATGAAAGGGCAGTTGGCTGACAATACAAAGCAAACAAAGAAACTCCAGCAGTCGATGAAGAAAAAGGAGGCGGACGAGAGGAAGATCATCCAGCAGGAGCTTGTCCAACTGAAGAAACAAAAGGGTAAGCTGGCCAAGGCACTGAATCAGCTCACCAAGAAAAAACCGAAGCCGACCAATGTGGCCATGGCGGCCCAGGAGAATCCAAAGATAGCTGATGCCCGCATCAATATCCGTGGCGATGTCCGGAAACTGGGGAAGCCTGTGGAGCGGGGTTATCTCTCCGTGGTGCAGGTACCGAATGCATCACCGGTCAACAAGGCCCAGAGTGGGCGCCTGGAGCTGGCCGACTGGATTGCCAGCTCAAAAAACCCGCTTACATCCCGTGTCCTGGCAAACCGCATATGGCAGCATCTTTTCGGTGAGGGTATTGTTCGCACCGTAGACAATTTTGGAAAGACCGGAGAACGACCGGATGACCCCGTACTCCTTGATTATCTGGCAACGCGGGTCGTCGCAAACGGATGGTCGATTAAGAAAACCATTCGCGAGATCATGCTCAGCCGCACCTACGCCCTCAGCAGTGAGCCGGATGAAAAGAACTTCGTGACGGACCCGGAGAATCGTTTCTGGTGGAGAGCCCACCATAGGCGCCTGGATGCAGAGGCTCTTCGTGATGCAATTCTTGCCGCCAGTGGCCAACTCGATGTAACCCCGGTCAAGGGTTCACCGGTCATGGCACTGGGGGAAATCAATGTCGGACGCGACACCAAGAATATGAACAAGATTACCGCGCCCAATAAAAATCGTAGTGTGTACCATCCCATCCTTCGTAATAAGGTGCCGGATTCCCTGCGACTCTTTGACTTTGCAGAGCCCAGTATTATCGTGGGACGGCGACAGGTGACCACCGTTCCCACACAGGCACTCTACCTGCTGAACAGCCCCTTTATCCTGAGGCAGTCGGGGCACATGGCAAAGCGTATCCAGGATGCCGGGACCGAGGGAACCGGAAACCAGGTTCGCCAAGCCTACCGCCTGAGCCTGGGAAGAGAACCATCCGCCCCGGAAATGAAGCGAATGCAAGACTACCTTAATTCAGAAGGAAAAACCCTTGGGAACATCTGCCAGGTACTGCTGGCCAGTGCAGAGTTCCGTTATCTTGAATAGGGACCACCAGACATGAATAAACTCCTTGTAATCCTGTTCCTTTTCACGGTATCCACCCATGCTCAGGAGTGGACCCGTTTCAGGGGCCCGAACGGTTCGGGCACCAGCGAGACCGATATCCCAGCCAAGTGGACAACTGACTCTTATCTATGGAAGATTGAGCTACCTGGGACCGGCCATGGCTCCCCTGTTCTGTGGGAAGGAAAAGTCTTTCTCAATACATCAAAAAACGATGGACAGAAAAGACTGGTCACCGCAATTGATGCGAAAAGCGGGAAAATTCTCTGGGCCACGCCCTTTGAATCCAGCAAACACAAGACCCATAAACACAACAGCTTTGCCACCAGTACACCAACCGTGGATGCCGGACACGTATTCAGTGTCTGGGGTCACAAAAGTGAACTGCGGGTGGTGGCTCTGGACCACGATGGAAAAACCGCCTGGGAACGGGACCTTGGCGGAGTGAACGGCGGCCACGGATTTGGAGTCTCCCCGATCCTTCATGAAGATCTTTTAATCCTGCCCAATGACCAGGAGAAAGGTGGAGGCTTCATCATTGCCCTGGATAAGCAAACCGGCAAAACCCGTTGGAAAATCCCGCGCAAAAGCAAGCGACTGACTTTTTCCACGCCCTGCATCTACTCTCACCCGGGAGGTGGACAAGCGGATCAACTCATCCTGACCAACTGGTGGCTCGGAATCACAAGCCTCAACCCCAAGACAGGAAAACTGAACTGGGAAAAAAGTGTCTTCGGAAGGCCTCATGCCGAGCGAGCCATCGCCTCTCCAATCGTTATGAACGGACTGGTAATCGGTACCTGTGGGTTCACCACGCTGGACAAGCACCTCGTGGCCATGGATCCGATTAAGGGAGAGGAGGTCTGGCGCACTGAACAATCCGTACCACACATCCCCTCTCCCATTGTCGTGAATGACCTGCTCTTCATGTGGGGGGATGGCGGCATACTGTCCTGCCTCGATCCACGAACCGGAAAAACGCACTGGAGGGAACGCGTGAAGGATGTGCGGGATACATATTTCGGTTCGCCGGTTGCCGCCGGCAACCATATATTTTGTACATCCAGCAATGGAAGTGTGGTTGTCATTGAAGCGGCCAAGACCTTTAGACAACTGGCAGTGAATGAACTTGACGAGCTGTGCCGTTCCACCCCGGCCATCGCCAATGGAAACCTGTATCTCCGCACCTACAAGCACCTGTATTGCGTTAAAGGGAAATAAGCTGGAGTCCGAAAGCAACTCCTTATCCCTATAATAATTTAAGAAAAGACCTGACATGCAGAACCAACAACTACCATTCTCGCGCCGTGAAATACTCCAGGCCAGCTCTGCCGGGTTCGGGTATATGGCCTTCTCCGCGCTAAGCACAGAGGCTGGACAGGGATTTAAAAATCCTTTGAACCCAAGAAAACCACCCATGGTGGCCAAGGCAAAACGAGTCATTTTCGCCTGCATGCGCGGAGGCCCATCCCATGTGGATACATTTGACTACAAGCCGGCCCTTGCAAAAAACAATGGTAAGACCATTTCAAAATTCAAGGGTCGCAAGCTACTGCAATCCCCCTGGAAGTTTACAAGGTGTGGCCAAAGTGGATTGCCGATATCCGAGCTTTTTCCAAATATTTCCAATCACGCCGATCAACTTTGCCTTCTCAATGGAATGCACGGCGATGTGCCAAGCCATCCCCAGTGCTTCACACAACTGCACACCGGCAGTTTTCAGTTTGTACGCCCCAGTCTGGGCGCATGGGTTCTGTATGGACTCGGTACCCAGAACCGGGATCTACCCGGATTCATCACCATAAAGCCACCAACCCGGGTGGGCGGTGCCCAAAATTATGGGAGTGCCTTCCTTCCGGCTGTCTACCAGGGAACACCCATTGGACAACTCGGTGGCAACCTGAAGGAAAGTAAATTGAGCAACCTGCGAAACCCCGAGCTTTCCAAGAAGGATCAGCGGCAGCAGATCGATCTTCTCCAGTCAATGAACAAGGATCTCCGTGACCGGAGGCCCAACAACGAACAACTGGAAGGTGTGATCGAGTCCTATGAGCTCGCCTTCCGTATGCAGGGAGCAGTGCCGGAGGTGATGGACCTCTCCGGGGAACCCCGGCACATCCAGGACCTTTACGGACTAGGCAACCCAAGGACCGATGACTTCGGTCGACAATGCCTTCTGGCAAGAAGATTTGCTGAATCCGGAGTCCGGTTTATCGAACTGACCCATGCCAACTGGGATCAGCACAACGGCTTGAAGTCAAAACTGGCGTCCAACTGTGGTGCTGTGGACCAACCATTGGCCGCTCTCCTGAGTGATCTTGACCAGCGGGGCATGCTGGAGGACACCCTTGTAATCTGGGGCGGGGAATTCGGACGCACCCCTCATGTAAAGAAACCGGACGGGCGCGATCATAACTCCACCGGGTTCAGTTTCTGGATGGCAGGAGGTGGCGTAAAAGGTGGTATCCGCCATGGAGAAACCGATGAGAACGGAGTCGCTGCAGTGAAGGACCGTATGCATTTCCACGACCTGCATGCCACGATCCTGCATCTCCTTGGCCTGGATCATGAGAACCTGACCTACAACTATGCCGGGCGGGATTTTCGCCTCACTGATGTCTTTGGTAACGTGGCACATCAGGTCATTGCATAGACTGAGTCTGCCCTCAGACAACCTGTACCAGTCGTCTTGACAT
>JABJCN010000039.1 GCA_018668635.1 Opitutia bacterium | reverse complement strand
GTGGAAGATCATCGAGGTCGTCTGCCTTGTCCCCGGGTGGCAGCTGGATTTTTTCCAGAGGGAATGCATCAAAGTATTTTCTGGGAACGAACCATGGTTCATGCGGTCGGTAGATTCCGCAGGCGAGGAAGAATGGCTTGTCATGTTTCCTGGACAATTGTTTGCCGATCCATTTGGATACCAGGTAATCTCCTCCGAACTCCTCATCAGTGGCATTGAGGGGGCCCCAGTCGGTCTCAATGTACTGCCATGGGCCTCCACGGGGCAGGCTGACCGGTCGTTTTTCCGGATAGAGGGTGCGCGGGAAGGGGTTTTCCGTCTCTTTTTTTGGAAAGTATTCGTCCCAGGAGCGGGCATCAATGAAGTAGTGTAGCATCTTGCCGGAACCTGCTGACCAATACCCTGCGCGGGAAAAAGTCTTTGAAAGGATTTCGGTGTCCGGCAACACATCGCGCATCTTTTGCCCATTGGCATAGAGTCCTGAGCGGTGGGGTGAGATACCGGTAAAAATGGCGGTGCGTGATGGATTGCAGGCCGGGGCAGGGCAGTGCGCGTTGGTGAAGAGCATGCCCGATGCGGCTAGCCTATCCAAATTGGGGGTCTTTGCCTGAGGGTGACCGCCCAGGCAACCGACCCAGTCATTCAAGTCGTCGATGGCAATGAATAGTATATTGGGCTTTGCCGAACACGGATGGAGGAACAGGAGTGTAAAAAGGACCGCAACAACGAAGCTGCCCGGAATCCTTAAGGCGCGTCCTTTATTCACGGGAAAAGGAGGCATTGATGCTTTCATGAGGGAATCATGGCAATTATTTGGACGACTGGTGGAGGCAGCCACATAAGAAATTTGAAGCCCATAGGCTATTAACTTAAATATGCGAACCTGTTGATGAGGAGTTGTCAAACCCTGCATCATTGCAACCATTCATCATCATGCCATTTAAATTCTTTCTTTCCATTGTCCTGATCGGGACGGGTCAGCTTGCTGATTTGCAGGCCGCAGTCTCACGGCCAAATATATTACTTCTTTTCGTCGACGACATGGGTTGGTCGGATCTCGGATGCTATGGAGGTGAGATTAAAACACCCAACCTTGACCGTCTGGCGGACAACGGCATTCGTTATACTCAGGCTTATAACACATCCAAGTGCTGGACCTCTCGTATCAGCCTCTTGACTGGTCTCTATCACCACCGAAGTGATCGTGACTTCAGCAACACGGCCCTTGTCGGTGAAATTCTCAAGCCAGCCGGTTACCGAACATGGTGGTCAGGGAAGCATCATGCCTCCTTCAATCCACATGAGCGTGGTTTCGACCACTTCTCGGGATTTCTGGGGGGCGCAATCAATTTCTGGAATCCGGGCGACGTGGCGCGGGAGGGGGAGTCCACCCCGGGTTGGCGTGCCGTTTACAGTTGGGCATTCGATAAGAAAGTGGTCAAGCCGTACGTCCCAGGAAAAGGCTTCTATGCCACTGATACTTTTTCCGATTGGGCCCTGGAATGGCTCGATGAAAAGAGGGGAGAGAATGAACCTTTCTTTTTGTACATGGCTTACAACGCACCGCACTGGCCACTTCATGCACATGCTGAGGATATCGAGAAGTATAAGGGAGTCTATGATGATGGGTACGAGGCGATTCGACAGGCGCGCCACAAACGACAGTTGGAAATAGGTTTGTTTGATGAAGAGATTGCGCCTCTTAGTCCTCCTGAACACAGGAACTGGACTGAACTTTCAGAGAAGGAGCGAAGGGAGGAGGCTTTAAGGATGCAGATACATGCAGCAATGGTGGACCGTGTAGATCAGAATGTCGGCCGCTTGATCACCAAGCTAAAGACGACCGGCGAATTCGAGAACACGCTTATCCTTTTCCTTGTCGATAATGGATCCAGTCATGAACGACCGAGTCGTGGAGGTAAGGACAGCAAGTCAACTTGGGGCACGGTCGGTTCCTTCGAGGCGATTGGGCCTTCCTGGGCCAATGCCACCAACAGCCCCTTGCGTAAGTGGAAGGTTCAAGGGTTGGAGGGAGGAATCTGTACCCCGATGATTGCTCATTGGCCTGCTGGTATAACCACAAAGCCCGGTTTTATCTACAGGGAACCCTGTCACCTGATTGATCTGGTTCCGACTTTTATGCAAGTGGCAGGCAAGAAGGCAAAATATCCGGCGAATATCCCGGCGCTGGATGGTGTCAGCCTAATGTCGACCTTCAGGGGCTCAACGCTTCAGCGCAAAAAGCCTCTTTTCTTTCAATATGGTTCATGGCAGGTCATTCGCGAAAAGCAGTGGAAACTGGTCCAGCGGCAAAGTGATCCCTGGCAGTTGTACAATCTAGCTGAGGATCGAACGGAAATCCGGGATCTTGCTGCTACCATGCCGGAACGCGTTGTTCAGATGAAGACCCAGTGGCAGGAGTGGGCCAAAGAGGTTGATATCAAGGTTAGGTCAAATAGGAAACTCAAGAAGAAACCCGGCAAGTAATTTTTTTGCTGGCTCTCGCCATTGGATTTCAAACTCTGGATGCATGATGTCTTCAAGACTGCTACTTCTCGTGCCCGTATTTAGTTGCTTTGTTTTTTCGGTTTTTGCTGAGGGCCCCGATTCCCTACGCTTTGCAAAAATCCTGAGCAACCACATGGTTCTCCAGCAGGAGAAACCAATCAAGCTATGGGGTTGGGGTAAGCCGGGGTCTGAAGTTGCAGTAACTATCACACAGGATTCTGCAACCGGTGCCCGGGTTGAGCAGGAAAGTGCTGTGAATGAAAAAACATTCCAGGCCAATGCCAATGATGAATATTCCATCACCATCCGGTATGTGGAGAAAAACCCACCCGTGCTCAAGGAGCAAACCCTTCGTGCAAAGGCGGGAGAAGATGGGCGATGGTCCGTTGTCTTTCCTCCGGCAAAGGCAAGTTTTCAGCCGACCTGGTTGATTGCCCGTAGTGGTGACGAACTTGCTATTGTCCGGAATGCATTGATCGGGGAGGTTTGGATTTGCGCCGGGCAAAGCAACATGGGGTGGAGCAATTTCAATCGTAAGGGTAGGGAGGCGGGTTCCGCAGATTTTCCCGGTCTGCGATACATTGCCTGGGAGGATTCCTGGTATAAGCCGCTTGATGAGGTAAAGAAGAACATCAGTTGGCAGGAATGTTCTCCTGATACGGCCCAGCGATTTTCCGCGGTTCCATATCTGTTTGGCACTTTTTTACACCGCTATCTAAAGGTTCCGTTCGGTATCATCAATGTGGCCCGTGGAGGAACCCTTGGCCAGACTTGGTGCCTTCGGGAGGAGCTTGAATCCATTGATGACAAGATTATTCGCACCGTACTTTCTGATTACGATGCTGATACTGCGGTCTGGGATGACCCTAAACAGCTTGCCACCCTCATGACGCAATGGGAGAAAGATTGTGAGAAAGCCAAGGCTGAACACGCTGAAAAGGATTCAAGAGCGAAGGCTGAAGGGAAGAAGCCTCCGCGTCTGCGCATGCCAAAAAAACCGAGTGATGCCCGTAGCGGATGGAGTCCCCCTGCCGGCCTCTTCAATGCTACCGTCATGCCTGTTCGGGACCTTGCTCTCCGCGGCATTCTTTACTATCAGGGAGAGAATAATAATTTCCTGCGATGGACCCGCTACGAGCGAACTTTTCCCAAGGTGCCGGTTTCCTTTCGCAAGGCTTTCCGGGACGGGACTCTTCCATTTGGGTGCATCAGTCAACCCGGATGGGGCGAGTTTGGTATCGATCCCGAGGTGGCGACCATTGCTGAGGGATATGCCATCATTCGTGATATCCAGCGTCGTGCCCTTAAGTCTGACCCACTTTCTGACATGATAGCCACTTATCCTTCAGGGAATTCATACATTCATCCCGGGGAGAAATTGCCGGTGGCAGAATACGCATCACTCTGGGCCCTTGCCAAGGTGTACAAGGAACCGGTTGTTCACCGTGGAAACGAATATACCCACATGAAGATTCTGGATAACAAGTTGTACCTTTTCTTCGATACTGACCCTGTTGTGCATGAACGCTGGAAGCATATTGAGAAAAACGCTTACTGGCAGGTCCTTCCTTGTGCACGCGAGGGCAAGGCTGAACTCCATGGATTCATCATTGCCGGCAAGGATCGGCGTTGGTATCCGGCCAAAGCCCGCCAGACAAAGCTGGAGAACAAATGGTGTATTGAATTGACCAGTGATCTTGTACTGGAACCCGTTGCTGCCCGCTATGGTTGGGCAAACTGGCCCACAGGCAATCTTGTTGGTCGCGAACGCATCCCCATTCCAACATTCCGTACTGATGACTGGCCCATTCCTGAAGGAGTCAATTATTCAAGTGAAGCCAGGGATGCAAGTTCAGCCAGATTAAAGGAACTGAGGGAGATTGGATTGAGGCAAGCACTGGATCGCAAGTGGCGGCAATTACAGGTAGACATACCAAGGCTGGAGGCTGAGATTTTCAGGGGGGATGCAAAGGGCCGTATTGAGAACAAGCTTTCACGGATTCAGGGTATACTTGACGAGTTTGAGAATGATTCCTGGCTTTCCCGTCAACTCAATAGCTATGATCCTAAGCTTGCTTCCAAGCTGAAGGGACTTCACGAACGCGTGGAGGCACTTCGAAAGGAGTAAGGTTTACAACTAGTAAGCTCTATCTAATGGGAGATTTCACCCTGCAAAATTTACCTGAACTCTGGAGAGGTATGCTTCTGCAAAAGGGGGCAATCCTACAGAAGGTAGGTTCCTTTTGGGATACGTTGAAAAATCTGGACCTTGAAAGTGTTCCCGATACCCAGTTTCTCGCATTATTGCAGAAAAGCGGGCTCCAGCCTCTTCCCCTGCTTGGTCGGAAGGTGGCTGTTTCGGGAAGTGCGCGTGGGTATTACGAATTGGACAGGGAAGGTAGACTGCTGTTTGGTGTCATCAATGTGCCCCGTGACACTTGGTCAGACTTGGTGCCTTCGGGACGAGCTTGAGTCCATTGATGACAAATAAATCATGTCTCAATATTTACGATACAGACCTGAAATTGATGGACTTCGGGCATTAGCTGTCGTTCCCGTAATCATTTTTCATCTAAATTCGAATCTCATTTCTGGGGGGTTCGTGGGCGTTGATATTTTCTTCGTGATTTCAGGGTTCCTCATCACCCAGATTATTATTAAAGAATCAACAGCGCACAGATTTACCTTCAGGAACTTTTGGGCTCGAAGGGTAAAACGTATCATGCCAGCGTTGCTAGTTGTTCTATCCACGACGATAGTTGCCACGATAACCCTTTCCTTCCGTGACACGTGGGGGATTGTTGGACTCCAAGGTTTTTCGGTTCTCGCCCTATTTGCTAATTTTGCGATGTGGAGAATATCTGGAGATTATTGGGGGCCACAGGCGGAGGATCTTTCGTTGCTCCACACATGGTCTCTTTCATTGGAGGAACAGTTCTACCTCTTTTACCCGATCTTGTTAATCTTCTTTCTCAGAATTCCTCGCTACAGGTCGCATATCGCTTGTCTTGCCGTATTTGCTGGATATTGCTTATGTATTTACGGCACTCAAACAAGTCCTTCTGCTGCATTCTTTTTCACCCCTACGAGAGCATGGGAGTTAGGTGCAGGTGGACTGATGGCGCTCCTGGGGCGACCAAAAAAGGCATCATCTGCGTTCACCTCGGTTGGTCTTTTTCTCATACTCGCCTCTATTTTTTTTATAGACAAATCCTCAAGTTTCCCAGGCTATATTAGTTTGTTTCCTGTGGCTGGAGCGGCCCTTATCCTTCGCTTCTCTGATGGACTTCCGCCAAATACAATATCTGTTAATGCTTTTCTAAGTATCAGATTGATAAGGTATATTGGAAGAATATCTTACTCACTTTATTTGTGGCATTGGCCCATAATTGTCGTTGGTCGCGAGTGGCAGAAAATCAATAAAAGTGATAATTGCTTATACCTGTTACTAATTCCGATTCTCTCCGTGTTGACTTATCACTTCATTGAGCAACCAGCACGTAAATCACAACGAATGGTATATGGCTATGTATTGAGCGGATTTCTGCTGATAGGTGCAGTATCGGTATATTTGACCTTTTTTCTACCGCTTCCCACTGCACCACCTCAATATAACACCACTCAGTGGATGGGAGATTCTTACGATCTCAGTCTAAACCCTCCTGTGCCTTCTCGAGCTATGGAGATAAGAATGGCTGGTATTGAGAGAGGGGAGCGGGGTGTACTGGATGCTAGTATTCTAAGTGAAGGAGGTGTTGTTGAGCTTTATGGGAAAAATACCCCTTCTATAGTTGTTTTTGGGAGTTCACATGCCTTAATGTGGGCGCCGATTATCGATGAAATATGCTTTGAATCCAAATTAAGCATTTCTTTCCAGGCTGCAAATGCCACACTGGGATATGTCCCGATTCCGGTTGGTAGTGAAACGGCCAAGTATATGTCCACCGAAGAAAAATTCGCGTTTGATAAGGGAAGGCTTGAAAGTCTTCGGAAATGGAAGCCTGAAATATTATTAATATCTGATCCTTATTCGGCTAAAACCATAGATAAGTATCGCCCTTTTTTATCTGATCCGATTCTAACTGATACTCAAGTGCTTTTTATTGAACAGCCGCCTTTATTAGGCATTGGTGATGTTAACGCACCTAGATATGTGTCGTGGAGACAAGGTGTTAATGTAGAGGGCGTTGGATTAATGGAATGTAAGGATATCAGTGAGGGGCGAGACGCCTTGTATGAGCTCGCGGAAGAGTTTGAAAATGTTTCGATTATCCCTACGATGGATTTGTATACGAAAGACGGGTTAGGCATTGTTCGTAGACAAAAAGATATTCTGTATATTGACGATGACCACCTCAGCTTGGCAGGAGCGAAGATTGCGAAAGATCGCATTAGTGCTACCATTCAAATGCACCTGTCTACGCAAAAATTGTCACAATAGCAACTGGTAGAACAAGACATTTATCCTAACGCCTGAATTGCTGCCAGTTCAATTCGCCATGACAATTTAACTCTCAACCCAGAAGTCGGAGCGTGCCCTCAGTCAGTCGTAGGATGCCTATCAACAGCTTGCCATACGCCGTAGCCCTTATCTTCGCGTCGGGATTTGTTTAAGGGTCGTTTTTTTGCCTGATTTTTCAATTAAGTACCCTTTGACACCAGTTTGTGTATTGATCAACTTATCAGTACTGCAAAAAGGCAGGATACAGGCTGCTGATGCCAGTGCATCCGCTTTCATTCCAGTTGGGGCAATAATTGTTGCCTGTCTTCTGTTCGTTATTCCCATACCGGTTCGCGGGTCGACAATATGGGAGTAGTTTTGCCCTCCGATTTCAAGGAACTGCTCCACATCACCCGATGTGGCTACTGCGCAATTACTGAGCTTCAGGGTCGGGAGTCCAGGGTGATTGCGACCGCCAATTGTAATGCGCCATCCTTCAGTGCCGGGAGGTGGGTCGCCTAGGACAAGGTCCCCTCCGGCGTCTACGAGTGCGCTTTTTATACCTTCATTCACCAGTGTGCGAAGGGCCTCATCAGCTGCATAACCCTTGGCGATTCCACCAAGATCAATGAACATATTTGGAATCAACAAGCGTATAGCCCGTTCATCATGGTGGAATTCTATTTTCTGGTAATCAACTGCCGAACGAAAACGTTCGATGCGATCCGGTGAAGGTAATTTTCGCTTGTGCCGGGCAAATTTCCAAAGGCGTGCGAATGGCCCCACTGTGACATCGAATGCGCCATTGGACGCTTTCGAAATCTCGTGCCCTGCACGAAGTACAGTCCAGAGTTCATTTGATACCTTCACTTTCATTCCACTACCTGCTGTCATGGATAAGCGACTCAGTTCACTGTCCTGTTGGTAGTCGCTTAGAATGGAGTTAAGGGTCTCAATCCTTTTGAAGGCTTTTTGAAACGCCTTTTGGGCTGAAACCTCGTTCTCTTCATAAATGACAATCCTGAATAATGCACCCATATGAGGGGATGTTTGCTCAAAACGCCGAAGCTTGGCCGACAAGATGTTGGTGACCAACAATAGCAGTAACGGTATGAGTAACTTTTTGAGGATATTTGGGATTATTTCCATTTTTTGTTGATGGATTGGTGAACGATCTCCTTTTTAGCTATTAATTTTTAGAAGTGAATTTATTTAATAACCAAATATCCTTGCTGGCAGGAAGTTTGACATTGATTCATGTCTTTACATTCGCAGCCGAACCAGAACCCGTTGATTTCATACGTGACGTCAAACCCATCCTTGAACTCAACTGTGTAAGTTGTCACCGGGAAGACAAGGCCAAGGGTAAGCTTCGTCTGGACAATGCTGTTGACGCATTCAAGTCGGATGAAGTTATCGTAAAGGGCAAGCCTGAGGATAGTTTGCTTTATGTTCTAGCAACACTTCCAACTGATGATGACGATGTTATGCCCCCACAGGACTCCACCAAGTCCTTTCTTTTACCCAACTTTGAGTTGGATATCCTCAAGCGTTGGATTGCGGAGGGTGCAAAATGGCCGAAAGAGGTAACTCTTCAGACTGCAAAGCGCCTGCCAAAGACCATCGATTTTGCCGAGCATATTCAACCGATACTGGAATTTAACTGTGTCCGTTGTCACCGTGAGGAGAATGCCAAGGGTAAGCTAAGGTTGGATAATGCGATAGATGCCTTCAAGTCTGATGAAGTTATTTCAAAGGGGAAGCCCTTGGCCAGTACACTTTACACCCTGACTATATTAGACGCGGATGATGATGACATTATGCCTCCTGAGCCGGACGAACCTTTGACTGTTGGTGAAACCTGGTTGCTCCGTCGGTGGATTCAGGAAGGTGCAAATTGGCCGGAGGACATTAAGCTTCTAGCGCGAAAGAAGCAAAAGGGTATCAGCGGGATTACTCCTCAGGAACTTTATAAGAAGCTGGGTTTTAAGCTTGGCCCAGTCAAGGGCGCTTTTGATGCCTTTACCCAGGATATTCCGCAGACTGACATTGCCTTTGGTATGACTCCAATCCCCGCCGGGACCTACAAGATGGGAAGTCCTTCCAAAGAGGCAAAGAGAGCCAAGGATGAACCCGAGCCTCACGATGTACAGATTGGTGCATTCTGGATGGGTACCCATGAGGTTACATGGGATGAGTACGAGCTTTGGATGATTGATATCGATCGCACCCAGCGCCAGCAACTCAAAAAGGAAGCTGACGGGCTTGACCTTCTCGCTGATGGGGTAACTCGCCCAACTCCTCCTTACACTGATATGTCATTCGGTATGGGGAAAGATGGTTACCCTGCCATTTGCATGACTCAACTGGCTGCTCGTGTTTATTGCATGTGGATCAGTGCCAAGACGGGGCGTTTTTATCGTCTGCCCACAGAGGCTGAGTGGGAGTATGCATGCAGGGCCGGAACCACCACTGCTTATTATTTTGGTAATGACCCCAAGGAACTCAAGAATCATGGCTGGTTTTTTGCGAACAGTCGATTTCAATACCAACCCATCGGGAAAAAACCTGCGAATCCATGGGGGCTTTATGATATGCATGGCAATGTTTGGGAATGGTGTCTGGACCAATATGTAGATGCTTCTGGTTACAAGAGTGGAAGGAATAATCCTCTTCTCAGCCCGACAAAGCTTTACCCTCGATTGGTGAAAGGAGGAGGGTGGGATGATGATCCCGACCGCCTTCGCAGTGCTGCACGTCTTGGTTCAGACCCCACATGGAAACAGCAGGACCCACAGATCCCCAAGAGTGTATGGTATCATACCGATGCTCATTGGGCGGGGTTTCGTTTGGTTCGGCCACGCAAGATTCCACCTGTTGAGGATATTGAAAAATATTGGCCAACCTTGAAGGAAATGGTTGCCATACCTGATCGTTGAGATCATTTCAATTCTACAACCTTTGATCGAAAAACCAACCTCATATAAATACAATGGATAAGAAAACAGAGAAAGGGACCCCGGATGTGTCCCGTCGTCAATTCGTACAGGGTGCTGCCGCAACAGCAGGTCTGAGCACTCTTAGCTTCGTAAATCATGCCAAGGCCGCCCCAGCAGGTGGTTCCGATGCGATCAAGGTCTGCCTTATTGGTTGCGGTGGTCGTGGGTCCGGTGCAGTTGATCAAATATTAAGTGCACCAAAAGACCTAAAGAAGGATAAGAAAATTGATTGCGAGACCCGTCTTGTAGCCGTTGCAGATGCGTTCCCAGATAGTAGCAAGTTTCGGAACCGGCTCAAGTCATTGAAGGGGCGTCATGGAGATAAGTTTCAAGTCACGGAGGACAACATATTTGGAGGTTTGGATGGTTACAAGGCTGCGATTGATGAGTCAAAGGCTGACTTGGTGGTGATTGCAACGCCTCCGGGATTCAAGCCCCAGCAGTTTGAATATGCTATAAACAAGGGCAAGGATGTATTCATGGAAAAACCTGTTGCCAGTGATGCCGCAGGTGTACGCCGGGTTCTTGCTTCAGCGAAGGTGGCCAAGGAAAACTCCCAGATGGTTGGAATCGGCCTCCAACGTCGACACGAGGAACGCTATATTGATTGCGTTAAGAAGCTTCAGGATGGAATCATCGGAGACATCAATCTTTTACGTGTCTACTGGAATGGTGGCGGAATTTGGTATCGGGATAGGGAACCCAATATGACTGAAATGCAATTCCAGGTGAATAACTGGTATCATTTCATTTGGGCCTCCGGTGACCAAATTTGCGAGCAACACATTCACAATTTGGACGTTGGTTGCTGGGTCAAGGGCATGTACCCTGTTGAAGCCAACGGCATGGGCGGTCGTGAACAACGCATGGGTGGAGACCGGTCGAAGTCGCAGATTTTTGACCATACCTTCGTTGAGTACACCTTTCCGGATGGTACAAAAATGTACAGTCAGGGTCGTCATCTCAAGAATAGTTTTACTCAAGTTGGAGAGTATGCCCATGGTTCAAAGGGCACTTGTAAGATTGGTTCTCATATTGAGCCATTTAAGGGAGACCCCATAAGGATTCGTGGTGCTGGAGGAGGCCACTATCAAGAGCAAAAGGACCTTGTTGAGCACTTGTATAAAGGCAAAATCTACAACGAGGCTGAATACGGTGCAATGAGCACTTTTACAGCAATTCTTGGCCGTGAAGCCTGTTATTCCGGCAAACTCCTTAAGTGGGATGACCTGCTGAAAAAAGGCTCAGACTTGTGCCCTGGGATTGATGACTATAAATTCGATACGCCACCTCCGGTTATCCCGGATGCCAATGGTCTATACCCTGTTCCAGTTCCCGGCAGGCACAATCCGTTTGCCTGATATTCAGATAATCTCTTGAGGGTTTGTACGTCTTCTACAAGATCGGATAAACCATCCTCGTAGTTACAAATTTAAAAGCCGGACCTGCATTGCGGGTCCGGCTTTTTGTTTGGGATTCAAATAGAACTCTTAAGTTTTTTGTGCCTCGAGTTTTTTTGATGTGGTTATGTCCCTTGATCAGTTATCCTCGTCTACTGCTTTCTTTGCGGCACGTTTCCTTGCGTGACTATCCAGAATGCGTTTTCGAAGCCGGATATTTTGCGGGGTTGCCTCAACAAGTTCATCCTGTGCAATGTATTCGATAGCTCGTTCCAATGAAAATCGGATGGGTGGAGTGAGAGCCTCCGACTTATCCTTGCCGGCTGCGCGGTGATTGGTCACATGCTTGGCCTTGGTTGGATTAACAGGCAGATCCTCCGTACGCGGGTTTTCTCCAATGATCATCCCTTCGAAAACCTTTTCGCCTGCGTCCACGAAGAGCTTTCCGCGGGTTTCTATGTTGGAGAGTGAGTAAGTCATAGCCTCTCCTTTCTCAATGGAAACGAGGGTTCCTGTGTGTCTTGTTCGTATGTCACCACTGTCGGGTCGATACTCCTTGAACAGGTGTGACATAATCCCCTCTCCATTAGTCAGGGTGAGAACCTCAAACTCAAAGCCAATCAACCCTCTGGTGGGGATCGTCATCTCCATGAAGGTTCGGCCATTCTTTGCAGACATAGAATCCAGCTGTCCCTTCCGGTTTGCCAGGGACTGCATGCATCCTCCCACAGATTCATCTGGCACCTCAAGGTATAGCGTCTCGAAGGGTTCGTGCCATTTCCCATCAATTTTCCTCTTGATAACAGTTGGGCGGGATATGAGGATTTCGTAGCCCTCGCGACGCATTTCTTCAACGAGGACAGCTACCTGCATTGATCCCCTGGCACTGACCTTAAACTCTGCAGCTTTATCGGTGTCCTCTATTTTTATTGATATGTTCGTGCGAGCTTCGCGGACTAGTCGGTCACGAATTTCCCTGGAGGTGACCTTATCACCCTCCATCCCTGCGTATGGGCCGTCATTGACTGAAAAGGTCATCATGACGGTTGGTGGGTCAATTTCTACAAATGGAAGCGCCTCACTTTCCTCGGAGCTCGTAATAGTCTCACCGATGTCCACTTCTTCAAAGCCCGCCAAACCTACGATATTACCCGCCACAGCCTGTTGGGCTTCGCTGGTAGCTAAGGCTGCATATTCAAAAATCTTGGCAATCTTTGAGCGTTGCGGCGGCTTGTCTTTTCGAAGCCGCCACACTGTGTCTCCAATATTTACATTGCCTGAGAGGATTTTGCCAATGGCTATGCGTCCAACGTAGTCAGACCAATCAATATTGGAAACAAGCATCTTGAACCCACCTTCGTCCTTGGTCTCCGGGGCGGGAACGTTGGAAAGAATAGCCTCAAAGAGAGGAATCATGTCTGCACCCTCGGTACTGTCCTCGGGTTTTTCGATGGCTACACCATTCTTGGCACTTCCGTATAGGAATGGAGCATTGAATTGTTCATCATTCGCATCAAGGTCAAGAAACAGTTCTAAAACCTCGTCATGCATTTCCATCGGGCGGGCGTTGGGCCGGTCAATTTTATTGATAAAGACAATGGGGGACAATCCGGCGGCAAGTGCTTTCTTTAGTACAAATCTGGTTTGAGCCTGTGGCCCTTCATAGGCATCCACCACAAGCATCACACCGTCCACCATGTTCATCACTCTTTCAACCTCACCACCAAAGTCTGCATGTCCTGGAGTATCCACGATGTTGATAACGTTGTCCCCCCAGCGTACTGATGTATTCTTTGCCTTTATGGTTATGCCACGCTCCCGTTCCTGATCCATTGAATCCATGGCACGATCCTCCAGGACCTGGTTCTCCCTGAATGCTCCCGATTGTTTCAGTAGTTGGTCGACCAATGTTGTCTTTCCATGGTCGACATGCGCAATGATTGCGATATTACGGATTTGGTCCGAGGTGATGGTTGATGTGGACATAAGCGGGCGAAAGATGGTGATTAAGTGAAACTATGCAAGCTGGTAAAATTGGGAGTTTGATTTCTTTTAAACGAAGGTTTGACGGAATTTCTTTTCTACAACCAAACACCATACGCTATCATATCCCTTACTCATTCCCTTGGTATGGGTCATCTCATAATTCGTATGTCTGGTTCCTTGAGTAACTTACAGCCTATTCAAGTAGCCCTTTTTGTTACTCAATTAATTGACCTCTGGAACACGCAGGCTATCATTCAATGAAATGAAAAAAATCCTGTCACTCATTCTTGTTTTTCAATTTCTTACTGGATGTGGTTCCGAGTCTGCTTCAGATCAGGCATCCGTTGCAGAAAAGAGAGGTGAAACATCGGGTGGTATAGTCGAGACGAATGAAAGAAAAGAACGTGTTGGTTTGGAAACTGATGCGAAGGTAAAGGATTCCTTAGATAATGGGGATGTCAATTTTGCTGCGAATCGAGTGTCGTCAAAAGCTGGCGAAGCAAATATTTCAATAGCTTCAACAGAGCCAGCCAAAGTTTCACCACAGAAAAATGGCGTACCGGCGGCCTCCAGGGCATTTGAGGCTATCAAGGATTCAAAAACCGAAACTCTCCCCCAATTGGACTCTTTCCCAACCTTTCCGGAAACTGTCTTGGTGGGAGATCCAGGGAATTCTGCCGATGTCACTGGATATGGTGCAGTAAACTATGCCTACCGAATTGGGAAATTCGAGGTTACCAACATTGAGTACTGCGAATTTCTTAATAAGGTTGCAAAGAGTGATCGCTACAGACTCTACGATCGCCGTATGGCAGGTGTTCATGGAGGCATTATGCGCTCAGGCAGATCCGGCGACTATAGTTACGAGACCCGGGTTGGCGATGGCGACAAGCCTGTTAACTACGTGACTTGGGAGTCCTGTGCTCGATATGCCAACTGGTTGTCGAGTCGTGGCGGCGATGCAAGCCTGCAGATGGGTAGTTATCAACTGAAGGGGGGAATTCATCCAAAAGTAACGTTCCCTGATCATGCTTCACTGGCTGTGGGCAAGTCAACCCAATGGGTCATCGCCAGTGAAAATGAGTGGTACAAGGCGGCCTATTACGATCCAGCCAAACCGGGTGGGGCAGGTTACTGGCCTTTTGCTGTAAATGGTGGTTCCGCCCCGGCGTCTAACCTCAACTCCAATATTATTTCCGCTGTGGGCGCATTCAAAGTGGCCAGCCCGTACGGTACTTATGACCAAAACGGAAACCTGTGGGAATACAACGAGGCACGCATCGGAAACAAGGTTGGCCTGCGTGGCGGTTCCTTTTTTATCAATGACCACGAAGGATATCTTCGATCTCAGACGCGCTATGAAGTACTAAGTGCCAAATGGCCAAATTACGGTTTTCGAGTGGTTGCTCTTGGAGGTAAACACAATGGGAAACCATCTCCGCCCGCCAAGCCAAAGCTCATGAAATTGGTGCTGCCGAAAAGGGCCGACTCTATGAAAACGCAGCCCGAGGCCAAGGTTTCGGCGGCACCCATTTCCCTCTCTCCCGCTGCCAGAGTCAAGGCCAGGACCTACTATGTCAGCCAATCTGATGGTAACGACGACTGGAATGGAGAAGCATCCTTGGCAAAAGATAATTCAGGGCCTTGGAAGACTCTGGCTCGCGCATCGATTGAATACCTGCCGGGGGACATCCTTCTATTGAAGCGTGGGGATGTCTGGCATGAGGAACTTCGCCCCAAGGGGAGCGGTACACCTAAACAACCGATTACCATCTCAGCCTATGGCAAGGGTTCAAAACCTGTGATTGACCGACAGGATTACAATCAGGACCGCACGGGCATTCGCCTTTCCGATCAAGGTGGGTTCAAAATCGTGGGGATCGAATTCAACCGGTGCATGACTGGGATTTACGCGGACTATTCGGATAATGGCAAAGCCAGAGAGTACCTCTGGATCGAAGACTGCTACTTTCATGATTCCCTGAAATACCAACACTACGAGGATTATCCCAAGCGAAAGATCGGGCTCGGCGTATGTCTTTTTTCCCATGAGCGAGACAAGCGCATCGTGATGTCGGACATCACGGTGAAGAACTG
>JABJCN010000023.1 GCA_018668635.1 Opitutia bacterium | reverse complement strand
TGCAGACTGCGTTGTAAAGGGCCTCGCCTTCCCGGGTGTCCGAAGGGTTCCGGGCCTTCATGGATGCGATCATTGCCGGGTGATCGACGGTATGCGTCTCCTGTGAGACCAGCATGGATGCTGGTAGGAGAAGGATAAGTGCGGTTATTGGAAACGATTTCATTGAAAGAGGGAACTTGACTGTTTCTTGTTTTACTTGAGCTTGGACTCGAGACTTTTGATTTGTAACTATTTGCCCGTGTTTTTTCTGCTTTAGTAGATGGGTTACTTCTTTTTGGGTTTTCTGCCGCCCCCGGGAAACTTTGGGGTTCCACCGAGGTAGGGGAACTTGTCAAAGTCGGGTCCCTTGCCTGTGACGCGCGGGTCCCCGGTTTTACTGAGTTCGGCAAAGAGACGTTTCTTCAATTTCCTGACCGTCTTGGCGTAGGCCGGGTCGCCCGCAACATTGATGAGTTGATCGGGATCTTTCTTCAGGTCGTAGAGCTCATCAGCCGGACGCTTGGCAAATGCGAGGTCATAAAGTTTACGATGGTGGGCGTCCTTGTCTCTATTGTTGACCATGTAGGTCTTGGTGGGGCTGTTGTCACAGTCGGCGAACCAGGCACCCTTTATGGCAGCCTTGGTATGGTTGGGGGTTCCTGCAGGCCAGCGGTCAGGCTTGAAATTGTGGAGATAAAGGAAATCATGGTTTCTAAGGGCCCGGGTCGGGTAGCCGCCCATATCCGGTGCCTCCTGCCCGGGGACGTGGCGTTCCTTGCCGTGTAGGACGAAGCTGCGATCACCCTTGTCCTTGCCGACCAGCAATGCCAGGAGGCTTCTTCCTGAGACGTTACCGGGTGTTTTTACCCCGGAGGCCTCGTAGAATGTAGGAGCCACGTCGATGAGGCTTACAAAGTCCTTGTTCACCGTGCCCGCCTTGATCTTTTTCGGCCAGCGTACAGCCAATGGCACCCGCGCTCCACTGTCGTAGTTGTTACTCTTGCAACGGGGGAAAGGCATGCCGTGGTCACCGGACATTATAATCATTGTATTATCCAGTTCACCGTTTTCCTCAAGGGCGGCAATGGCCTGACCGACCAACCTGTCGAACCGTTGCACCTCGAAATAATAGTCCGCCACATCCCCGCGTATCTCAGGGGAATCCGGATAGTGGGCGAAAAGTTTGATTTTTGAGAGGTCCATGCCGCTTTTTTTTCCGGAACCCTTGGCATAACCGCGATGAGGGTCGGAACTGCCGAGCCAATAACAAAAGGGTTTTCCCTTTGGCTTTTGTTTTAGAAACGTCGGGAAATTCTTGTAAGTGGGACCCAGTAGCTTGCGTCCCCCGGTTTGGGTTCGTCCGGGTCCCCACCCTTTGCTACTGACACCGGTGGCATAGCCGGCCTTGCCAATCAACTCGGGGTAGGTGTCAAACTTGTCCGGGAATACGCTCCAGAGGTTGCCGGCGCCTTCCAGACGCCAGTGGTATTGCCCTGTGAGTACTGCACCCCGTGAGGGGGTGCAGGAAGGGGAGGACACGTAGGCATGATGAAAAAGTGCGCCTTCCCTGGCCAGTCGATCGAAGTTGGGTGTCTTCACTACAGGGTCGCCATAGGCACCCGCATGCGGCCAACCCCAGTCATCCGCAAAGGCAAAGAGGATGTTCGGTTTGGGGTTGTTTTCCACGGCACGGACGATCCCTGCAATGGCCAACAATATGAGGAGGGTTAGTGGAAACAGCTTCATGGTGGAATCCGTATTTTAAGATTCTGTGAAATTGAGGAAGGCAGGACCAGCTGGCAAGTGGAATTGACAATTGCAGCTACCTTTTCAAATTCATATATCCAATCGATTGAAATATCGGTCCTTAGTTATACAGAAAAGCCTTTCTGACTAAAATCTCAAACAAGCTTCCAATTTCTACATGAAGATGCCATTTTACAGTCTGTTTCTAATGTCAACAGTCCTTGCCAACTCAGCAGAACTACCGTTCATTGTCGGGCATCGGGGCGCTTCGCATGATGCTCCGGAAAATACATTGTCCGCTTTTCAGTTGGCTTTGGATAAAGGTGCTGACGCCATTGAAGGTGATTTTCGCCTGACCTCTGATGGGCATATCGTCTGTATTCATGACAAGGATGGGCGCAGGACACTGGGTAATCCAATGATCGTTGCGAAGACACCACTTAAGGAAATCCAGAAACTCGACGCCGGTTCATGGAAGGGCTCAAAGTGGAAAGGGGAGCGTGTACCCACACTGGAGGAGGTTCTTGCCATTTTGCCGAAGGGGAAGCGACTCTTCCTCGAGATCAAGTGTGGGCCTGAGATTATTGAACCCCTCAAGAAAATCATTGAGTCGCGTAATGTTCGCCCTCCCAGTCTTATGGTGATCAGCTTTGACGCGGCGGTTATCCGTAAATTCAAGAAGGAATTGCCCCGCATCCCGGCTTGCTGGATCACAAGCTATCGGAACCGGGATGGTAAACTGGATCCGGATATTGACCGGGTTTTGGCTACATTATCAGATATCGGTGCAGACGGGTTGGATTGCCAGGCCAACGGGGGATTGAGTGGCGAATTTGCCGATCGGTTAAGGGATGCCGGTCATGAGTTCCATGTCTGGACGGTGAATGACCGGGCCACAGCACAAAGGTTTATGGGTCTTGGGGTTCTTTCACTAACCACAGATCGCCCCGGTTGGCTCAGGCAGCAATTGTCAAAACCCTAGTGTCTACCCGGTCTCGGGCATGAACGTGGGCATGATTATGCCTGTTTGTGGATTCCATTCACCAAGTGTCTGGGAAAAGTGAAGTTCACAATTTCGTGCACCCCATCCATAAAGGTTGTCAACCAGTTGCCGGCAATCAGTGGGCACGAGAAATACGGGACTGCGTCCGGTATTATGGTTCAGTTCTGCATGGAGCAGAGCCAGGGTTTGCTCCTCTGTTCGGGCAACCCCGGGACCCAGGATGTTACTGGCGGCATTGGATACAGAAAAAAGAAATCCGTCAATGTAGCCGTTTTCATTCTCGATGACGCTACCGTGCCACCATTTGTCGGTATTCTCAATGAAATATGCAAAATCACCCTCACGGCGAATGCCTACCAGCTCCTGCTCCAGGTCTGCAATGGCGGTTGCATCCTCGGGTTGTGCATCCCGAACGTTTCCGGAGAGTGCCGGTGCCTCAACATTCAGTCCGGAGGAAGGGACCTCGATATACATGTCCTGAAATGTCTGGCGCGGGGTGAAACCACAGCGATTGTAAAGGGTGAACGAATCGAGGTTCATTGCGCTGGAGACCAGACGGACCGGTTTTTCCTCCTTTGCTGCAATATCAAGGATTTCCCGCATTATGACCTTGGCTGCCCCAAGCCCAAAGTAGTTCGGGTGAACATTCATGATCCCAATTGATATGTGGGTTTCACGGGGATGGAAGAAACAGGAACCGGCAATTCTTCCTGTGTTCGGATTCTCTACCAGTATACAACAACCGGGATCCAGATCCTCATAGATTTTGCAAAACAACTGTGTGCTCTCCGGTCCGTTAAGGAATTTCGGCCCACTTCCGTGAGTATGATACCAGTAGTTTATGGAGGTGTAGATCAACTCGCCAACCTCCGCCCAGTCTTCCCGTCCCATCCTGCGAATTATAAACTCCATGAGACTTTTACAGGTCCTTCATGTAGCGTGCCCCATTATAATAGCAGTGAAGGGCAATCATCTGGATGACATGAAACACGGAGTTATGGTCAACCCATTCATTGACCTCAAATCCACTCGCCTGCACCGGTAATGCAAATAATGATACCAGAACTCCGGCGATGATCCAGTTGGAACTGGGGTCATTCCTTGCATATTTGGAGTAGAGCTTGAACAGCAGGACCATGAGCAGCGCCGGAATATAGTCCCAGGATATGTGGCCGAATTCAAGTTGGCTGCGGGTTCCCAAATACAGAAGAAATCCCAGGAACTTTAACGCAAAAATAACAATGAAAAAGCGGCGCGCCGGGTTGCGGATCGACGAAAGTACGGCACCACAACTCATGAAAAGGCTTAGGTACGCAAATAGGAATATTGTGATGGACCATAGTAGTGGTGAAATCTGGTTGTCATGGTTGAATCCATGATGTGTACCACCGAGGATGGCGGCGGCCGCAACATCGAGCATGGCCACACTCCACAGCAGGACAGAGGTGTGCCGTCGCCCGATCATATAGAGCAGGCATGCATAAAACAGGGCCTGGGCTCCCATCAGGAAGTCTGTGATTGTGGTGCCTGGTTCGGTGAATGGCATGGCGATTATGGAAATTTAGATAATGCTGCAACAGGCGAGAGATTCACCGGATATGGATTTGACTCCCTTAAGGTTGTTGTGTTTTCGCAGAAATTTAGCCGGGAGGTTTTGTGCGTTGAAGTGCTCCAGCAATTGCAGATCATGTTTTTGCAGGAATGATACAATTTCACCCTTTGGCAATCCCCATATGAAGGGTTCACCTTTCCACCGCAACCAGACATTGGTCAGCGTGCGGCACCCCTCGAACCCGGGTTTTCCTTTGGGAGGTTGGTTATCCATGTAGGTGAAGGCGATGCGATTGGCTGGAAGTTGGGTGGTTACAAAACGCAATAGAAGGTCAATTTTTTCCGAGGGCATATACATCAGGAGGCCCTCGGCGATAAACAAAGTTGATAATTCAGATTCGAAATGAGGGGATTCCATCAGCACTTTGTCAAGGGTTTGCTCGGAAAAGTCTCCGGGAAGAAAATGAAGGTTCCCCCCTGTCTTTCTCCAGTCATGAAGAAGACGGAGTTTGGCCTCCTGCGTGCTCGGGTGATCCACTTCAATGAAACTTGTCAGGGGGAATTCGCCATGCAGGCGACCCGCAAGGGTATCCAGTCCGGCCCCAAGGATGACCACCTGTTTAATCCCGTCAGCAATGCTGGTTCGCACAAAATTCTCAATGGCCAGCTTGCGCAGGAGATAGTGCAACTGGATGCCGGGGAGGACCAGGGACTCGACAGTGCGTACCAACCAGCGTACAAATGGATTTCCCAGTCTTCGTGTCAGTTGTGCTCGATCGATTTCATTGTCTGCAGCCATGTGCCTTGTGCCTGTAACCATGCCTTCGGGCATCAATTCCCTGAATTTCTTTTCCACGGACAGGAACAGCAGGCTTTGTGCAATGAGCCTTGCTGTGGAACTGGGTTGATCAAACTTCACCCAATTAACGAAGGAGATCCCGATGGTGTCGGTACCAGTCACTCTGGAAGCGTTCACCTGGATCCCATTGCTTCTTTTTTGCCAGGAAATCCGTAAATTCTGGATATGCTGTCTCGATTTGTTGGCGGGTTGCCCACCGGTGGTAGGTCAGGAAGAAGGAGCCATTGCGTTCAAGTGCCAGGTCAATCAGTTTACGGAAATCCTTTTGAGCCTTGGCCACCCCGGCAGGGTCATGATCGACATGCAGGTTGAGCACGATGCATGCGTAATCCTGTTTTGCCCAGGGCAGGGCGGTTGTCTCATCCTTTTGGATAAATCTCACGGTACCATAGATTACATCTGCATTACGCTTGCGAAATTCATTGGCAGTTGAGGCAAGGAACCCAGCCAGTTCATCATGGGGTACATAGACCTCGGAAATCATCTCCGTACCTTTTCTTAAGCCCGCCTGTTTCTCCAGGGCATTGTGGTAACCTTCCTCGTACCAGCTCATCTGGTGTGCGTCGGACCAGTAAACTTGTCCATGGGTACTCCTGTAGTGTCGGGTATACATTTCATATGCCCCTGCCTTGTCCTTATGGGCGAGATGGATCAACTGCTTCCATGCACCCGCCGGTAGCTTGCGCTGGTTCTCGGGTATGGGCGTGCCCGCCGGGACCGGCACATAACTGGAGAACACACCTTCCTGAAGGAAATTGGCATTGGTGGAGTCAATATTGAACTGGAAGTCCCCGTAGAGTGCCCCTGCCTTGATTTGTTGGTTCAGTCTGGGGAGGAGGTCCCGTGCATGGATGATTTCAACCCGGCGCTCCACCTTCTGGCGGGGAACCAGCTGCAGCTTTAGGGAATAGGCAAGGCCAAACAATCCGTATCCCCCAATGACATGCCGGAAGAGCTCAGTATTGTTGGTGCGACTACAATTTACGATGTCTCCCTCCGCATTGATGAGCTTGAGGGACTCCACATCCTGCACGAAGGGCTGGAATTGAAGTCCGCGACCGTGGGCATTGGCGGAGAGGGCACCTCCAAGGGCAAGATTGTCAGCGCCGGTCTGTTTCTGTGCGAATCCCCAAGTTTTTTTATCATTTCCCTGGTTGGCTTCAAGGAATTTGAGGACATCCGGCCATTGGATGCCCGCTTCAACTTCGAGGAGGCCATTTTTCCGGTCAAACTGCAGTACCTTGTTCAGGCTTCCCGTATCGACCAACTGGTTGTCCGTGCCAAACTGTTGTCCGCCCATTGCATGACGTCCACCACAGATCGAAATTGTATGACCTCGACGAAGTAGTTGCTGGATTGGTTCAGGGTTCTCCGGGCGGGTTATGCCGGCAATTCGGGTTCGATTTAGTTGAGAGTGGGCGTCATTGATCCAGAGTGGGCCTGCCTTTCGGGGTTTGTGCAGGCAACCGGTCAATGAGATGGATCCGGCTCCGGCAGCCTTTAGAAACGTGCGTCGATTATGCATGCCTGAATACCGACCTCGGCGTTCAAAAATGTCAAGACGACTGGTACAGGTTGTCTGAGGGCAGACTCAGTCTATGCAATGACCTGATGCGCCACGTTGCCGAAGACATCAGTGAGGCGAAAATCCCGCCCGGCATAGTTGTAGGTCAGGTTCTCAT
>JABJCN010000104.1 GCA_018668635.1 Opitutia bacterium | reverse complement strand
TCCCTGGAAATTCTCTGGATCATCCTCATCATTAATTTCAATCTGAAGATTTTGGGGTTCCAGAATGAGTGTGTTCGTGTCGAGATCGGGGGTAATTGTTCCTTTCTCAAAGCGCATAGCTTGAAGAATTCGCCCTTGTGCATCAGGCTCTTCATCTTTTCCGATGGTACTCCAGACCCAGAAGTCATGTAGGTTTTTCCCATCGAAATTACCAACGTATAAAATATAGCCGGGGAAGTCTGTCACAAAGGTACCTGGTTGGAAAAAAAAGAGAGGGTTTTCCATGGCAGTCCGGGCAAGTTTTTCCTTATAATCTGTCCTTGCCTTTGGCGCAGCCCAGGAATTGATGTAAAAACAAATACCAGCAAGTATCAGGGAAAGCCCGAAGATAGGCATAGCGATTTTGAGGAGCCCAAATCCACTCGCCCGCATGGCTGTGATCTCTGAATCGGCTGACAGTCGACCCAAGCCCAACAGGATGCCAGTCAGGAGTGCTGGCGGGAGTGCGAATTTGACAGCGTAGGGGAGGAGTAGGCTGAATAATTCAACTATGAATTGGAGCGAGAATTGTCCCTCCATAAATTGGAGAAGCTTATCGCGCATTGCATTTCCAGCAGTCAGGATAAATACAAGAATCAAAAGCGTCAGGAATGTTCCTGCAAAGACTTCTCGGAAAACATATCTCTGGATTTGGTTCAAGGCTCAGTTTTTCTTATATAATTTACCTTAGAACGGATTCGTTGCCACCGAAAAAAGGCTTGGTTGCGAAAAGAACCTTGGCAAATCGATTAAACGGGCTTCAGGATCGTGATATGTACAATTTAAAAGAAGAAGTTTTGAAAATTTTTGCGGATACCTCTGCACTCCAAGAAGGACATTTCATACTGCGCTCTGGTTTGCATAGTCGCCATTTTTTCCAGTGCGCACAAGTGTGTCAGGATATGCCAAGTGTGACTCGTCTGGCTGAGTTGACATTAAAAAAGGTGTCAGATCTTGAATTTGAGACTGTTGTTGCCCCTGCAATGGGCGGTTTGGTTATTGGCCAGGAGATCGCACGTCAGTCAGGTCGACGTTATATATTTTTGGAAAAACAGAATGATGCCCTTGCGATGCGGCGAGGGTTTAAACTCCGTCCGGGTGAAAAAGTTCTAATCACAGAGGATGTCGTGACACGCGGTGGCCGTGTTGCTGAAGCCCTTACCATTGTTCGCGCTTCAGGCGCTGTCCCGGTGGCAATCACTTCGATTGTTGATCGTAGTGGCGGTCAAGTTAGTTTTGATGTTCCTTTCCATGGCTTGGCAGAACTCACATTCCCCACTTATGCCCCGGATAAAATACCGACTGATCTTTTGGCGGTTCCAGTGACCAAGCCAGGTAGTTGATTCAGCCAACCTCGTTATCTTCAGTCGAGCTTTTTTCTTCCTCAGATTTCTCCGATGCTAGGGCATCCTCCTGCTTGGCTTCCCGAGTCTCTTTACTGCTTATGCTGACAATCGCTTCCCCCAGAGAAGGGAAAACACTTAGCTTGGCACCCTCGTCACTTTCCTTGTTTAATTCCTGATCCTGTTCATTGGTTCCTACAATGGCATAATCCAGTTTGGCATCATTTACCGCTTTGATTAATTTCTTGATTGGCTTGAGGAAACTTTCATCAAATTCGTTGACCTGATGGATATCAATGACAGCTGTTCGGATACCGGAATCAATTGCACCTCCGATACCGCTTGGTGCACTTGAAACAATTTCTGACTTATCAAAATCAGAGCAATCTTCGGGAAAGCTGATATGTAGTACATCCTCTGTAATGGTACAATAGAGGCTGGTAGTGTCCAGTCGCAAGGCCTGTGTTATCATGGATTCAACTTTTCTCGGTTCGGCTGGTTTTTCGAGGAAATGCTCGATCCCGATGTTGCGTCCGCGCTGTTTCATTTCGGTGTCGGTACTGATCACCGTGCCGAGAACAGGTGTGTTTTTTGTTCGAGGGTTTTTGCGAAGTGCTCGATAAAAATCCATTGCATCCTCTGTATTGGGTAAGTTCAGGCTAAGGATGATGAGTGCATAATTGCCTCGTTTGGCCATTTCCATACCTTTCCCTGCAGTTTCTGAACCAGAAACTTTCCATGGTCTATTCGCTAGATTTTGCTCAATTTGTTCAACCATGGCGACTCTGTCATCCACTACGAGAATCTCTAGTTCATGGTCCTCGGATAAAGTGTCTGTGTCCGGGAGAAGGTTTTGTAGCATCCCGGTGGTCTGCTCAAGGCGTTTGGCCAGTGTAAATATCAGTTTTTTTGCAATAGTCGGATCTTCCACGACAAGATCATCGATACTTTTCTCGATATGTATAACCAAAGCCTCGTTCTTGGCCTTAACATCGCTTACTCGAGGCTGACCAAGTATATCGCTCATTTCACCGAATATTGTACCGGGAACTCCCAACTCGGTTATGACTTTTCCTCCTTTGATGACTTCTAGCGTACCGGACTTGAGAATGCAGAAGCCACAACTGGCTTCGCCTTCATTTAAAATTATGTCACCGGGTTCATATGCTTTGGTTTGCTGCATGATGGAAAATCAGGGAGGTTGCTTGAGAGTATTTTTATAAGTCGGCCAACTTCTAGGTTGATTAAGTCTGGATGACTTTTTCGTTTCAAATATAAAATTTATTCATGCGCATCAATTTTTTTTGATGCAGGCATCAGAACCCCATTGTACAAACTCCTGATTTTAGGAGATTGCTGCTAAATTAGGAGCTGGCTAAGCAATAATCTTCTTGATCGGATCTGCGCCCTCTACTCCAACCAACTTACGATCAAGTCCACCATAGAAGTAGGAGAGATGGTTGGGATCCAAACCCATCAGGTGTAACACGGTGGCATGGAGGTTCCTCACATGAAAACGGTCCTCGACTGCGGCGCTGCCCAGTTCATCTGTCTGGCCGACACTCACACCGCCCTTGATGCCTCCACCAGCCATCCACATGGTGAATCCATATGAGTTGTGGTCGCGGCCTGTACCTTTTGCGTATTCAGCTGTAGGTTGGCGGCCAAACTCTCCTCCCCAGACAACGAGGGTTTCGTCGAGCAGGCCTTGTTGTTTGAGATCTTTTAGAAGACCAGCGATAGGTTTATCAGTGTTGCCGGCATGGTAGTTATGGTTCTTCTCAAGATCGCCGTGGGCATCCCAGTTGGCATCGTTGTGGTTGCCGCCTGAATAAATTTGTGTAAAGCGAACACCGCGCTGGACGAGGCGGCGGGCCAAGAGACACTTGCGGCCAAAATCATCGGTACGCGAACCGTCGATACCGTAGAGCTTCTTGATGTGCTCGGGTTCCTTGTCCACATCGATGGCTTCGGGTGCCGCAGTCTGCATCCGGTATGCCAATTCGTAGTTGGCAATGCGAGCGGCGAGGTTGGTGTTGTCGTAGCGCTCGGAAAGATGCCCCTCGTTGAATTTACGTAAATGACTCAGAAGAGTTTGCTGTTCAGTCTGTGGCATTCCGCGGGCATTTTTCAGGTCAAGAATAGGGGTTCCTTTTGAACGGAATACGGTACCCTGATAGCTGGCGGGCATGTACCCGCTTGACCAATTTTTAGCACCGCTGATGGGACCGCCTGTTGGATCAAGCATAACGACAAAACCGGGGAGGTTCTGGTTCACGGACCCAAGACCATAATTTAGCCACGACCCCAGCGCTGGGCTACCGCTTCGGATGGAGCCAGAGTTCATCATGAGCATGGCAGACCCGTGAATGGGGGAGTCTGCCGTCATGGAATGAATAAATGAAATGTCATCCACGCACGTTGCCACATTTGGAAAAAGTTCAGAGACATGTTTGCCACACTCACCATACTGGTTAAACTTCCATTTTGGTCCAACAACGCGGCCCTTGCTTTTTTTGCCCCCTCGCCCGAATGTTTTAACGTCTATGGTCTTGCCATCTAAAGGGTATAGCTTTGGCTTATAGTCAAATGTATCCATGTGGCTTGGTCCACCATACATGAAAAGAAAAATAACGTTTTTTGCCTTGGCTTTGTAGTGGCTTTTTTTTGGGGCAAGTGGCCCCTGAAGTTTGTCTATTTCGCTGGCTGCATTGACTTCAGGTGCAAAGAAACCGTCTTTTGCAAGCATTCCAGTGAGTGCAAGGGCTGGAAAGCCCCCGCCGATATTGCGGAGCAATTCCCGTCTGGAGGTTTGTCCGCAGAAAGTATTTTGAGGTTTGGATTGTTTGGCCATAATGGTTTTTCCTGAATTAAAATTGTAAGAGAAGTTTCAGTCGAGGTAGACGAATTCGTTAAGGTTTAGTGTCAATAACGCAAATCGTTCCAGGGCCTCGTGATTATTAAGGCCGCCCTTCTCCATGATGTCCTGTATCATCCTGATCCCATCTTCAATTTCCGCCTTTTTAGGATCACGACAAAAGGCAATGCGAAAGGCTTCACGAACACGGTCTTCGTTATTGTCTCCACTTTGGAGAAGACGCGTGGCAAACGTGGTCGCTGCCTTGTTGATTATTTCGCTGTTAAGCATTGTCAGCGCCTGTGTGGGAACGGTTGTGTTAAATCGCACAGCGCACGGTGAGTCTGTATCAGCCATGTCATGGCTTAATAATAGAGGCATTTTCATGGATCGCTTTACTTTTACATAGACGCTGCGGCGAACCGAGTCTTCAGGAGAAGACAGCCCTCGCCACGCCGCTCCTGGGCGAGAAGCAGAGGCTAGCACTTCCTTGGGTAATGGCGGTGTAATACTGGGTCCACCCATCTTGAGATTCAGCTCACCGGTTAGATTCAGGATGGAATCGCGAATCTCCTCTGCGCTGAGACGCCTCATATCATATCTCCAGAAGAGATGGTTGAGTGGGTCCTTTTTCAGGGCTGTTTCGTTTGGCGTGGAGGCCATCTGCCAAGTTTGACTCATAAGAATCAGCTTATGCATCGACTTGAGTGACCAGCTTTTTTCCACAAAAGTTGTGGCCAGCCAGTCGAGAAGCAGTGGGTGGGTGGGCTTATCTCCCTGGGTCCCAAAGTCGCTGCTGGTTCGGACAATACCGCGGCCAAAGTGGAACTGCCAAAGGCGATTTGCCATGACACGGCTCGTCATCGGATTTTTTGGGTTCGCTATCCATTCAGCGAGATAACGGCGTTTCCCGGAGGAATTATTGATGGCATATTCTGCTGGAACCTGGGCGTCGAACTCACCAAGAACCAATGGGAAAGAGGGCTTAACCTGATCTCCCTTTAACCGGGGGTTGCCTCGGGCAAGGACATGGACTGGCGCACGTCCTCGCTCGGCAACTGCCATTGCCTTTATGCTCTTGTTTTCGAGCTTTTGGGTAAGGCTGGCGTCAAGTTCGCGTTTACTGCGTTTGTAGGTTTTAAGATCGTTGGCCGGAAGGAGGCTCTTGGCATACTTTTTAAAGAGTTGTTCCAAGTCCGGGCCCCCACTGGTGTCAGTGGAAAGACCAATATCGATATACTGTCCCCCGTTCGTTTGTCGGCAATGAACGGCAACAGTGTTCTTGCCAGTTTGAAGTGAGAACTCAGCCTTGGCCATCGCATTGATTTTGATATAATTTGTGGAGTGGCCTTTGGCTCGGTGGATTAGGTTTCCGTTGAGGTATATTTCTGCGTCTTCATCATGGTGGATATGCAGGGTCAGGTTCTCCGGGATTGCTGTCAGTCGGAAGTCCTTGCGCATCCATATGTCCTTGGTGTTCCAATTGGTTCGTACGTGAGATCCCGGTGTTCCTTTTGAACCAAAACCACCTGGTCCTTTCTTCCATTTGCTGTCATCAAACCCGATCTCGAACCAGTTGTCGCCTGGGGCCTGCATGACATACTCCCAAATTTGTCCACCGGTGCGAGAGTCTGGAAGAAGGTATAGGTCTTTCCCCCGCTGCTGTGAGTCGGGTGAAGATACCACTTTTAGTGCGATTTCAGGATGTTTATCCTTCAGGTTCTTCTGGAATTGCGTTTCTGTTTCTGCGATGATCCTTCGATATCCCTCCTCCCGCTTTTGTTTTTCCTGCACTTTTTTCTGGAAGATGGAGGCGTCCTCTGCCGCCGGTACATTGACAAGATTTGTTCCACCTTTCCCATGTGGACTGATGTCGTGGAGAAAAGCAAGGAACCCGTAGTAATCCCGGGTGGGAATGGGGTCGATTTTATGGTCATGGCAGCGCGCGCAACCCACTGTTAATCCCAGAAAGGTTTCGGTTGATGCCCTGAGTATATCATCCAAGTAGTCATATTTTGCGAGATCGCGATCAGCAGGCTCATCATCCCATGTCCCAAGGCGATGGAAGCCTGTGGCGATCACAGCGTCCGCATTGCGGTCGGGAAGCTCATCTCCCGCAAGTTGTTCGATGATGAATCTATCGTAGGGTTTGTCCTCGTTCAGCGCTCGAATTACGTAGTCCCTGTAACGCCAAGCCTCGGGCTTTTCGCTGTCGCGCTCATATCCATTTGTCTCTGCGTAGCGGACAAGATCCAGCCAGTGTCGCCCCCACTTTTCGCCATATTGTGGCATTCGCAGAAGTTCATCGACCAACTGCTCAAAAGCCTTGGGGTCATTATCTTCGAGGAAGGCTTGAACCTGCTCAGGGTTTGGTGGCAATCCTATGAGATCATAATAAGCGCGTCGTATCAAAGTCTCCTTGGAGGCCTGCGGATTGGGCTTCAGGCCCTCTTTCTCCAAGCGCGCCAGAACGAAAGCGTCGATGCCATTTTTTATCCAACTGGAATTCTTCACTTTTGGAGTTGGCTGATTCTTTACGGACCGGAAGGCCCAGTGCTGGCGATCTGCATCCGTCACAACCATTCCTTGTTGGCCAGCTTCTCCTCTAATTTCGTGTTCAGCAGGAAATGGCAGTCCCATCATTACCCATTTTGACAGAGTTTCAATATTGGCTTTTGGCAACTTTTCCTTCGGCGGCATCTCATGGTCCCCGTCCTTGTAGCTGATCATTTCCAGCAGGATGCTTTTTTCCGGACTCTTCTCGTTAAAGGCAGTTCCTTGATCCCCTCCTTTTATTATTCCATCCCGACTGGTGATCCTAAAATGCCCTTTAATTTTTCCTTCTTGGCCGTGGCATCTAAAGCAACTTTTTTGCAGAATGCCTAACACCTCATTTTCAAAGAAAGCGACTTGTTCTGGTGTGGGTTTATTTTCTTCGGCGCGAACTTGTCCGGTAAGACATAGTAGAATTGCCAAGTTTAATGTGAGCGAGAGAAAGTGTTTCATGTTGAGTAGTTTTGTGACACTTAAATTAATAGGATATTAATATCAATTTCTGACGATTCATCAACAGAAGCGACAATCCTTCATGTATTTTTTATATATTCATAGTTGCTCTTTACTATCTTACATCCAAGAAAAAAACCATGTCAAAAAGCGACATAATCCTATCGGAAACCGACATTCGTACTGTCGGCTCTGAACAAACAATCCTAAGGTCTTCGATCAAGGATAAACGTGAATGGATTATGGGTTCTCCCGTTTGCACATCACTATCTCGACACCAAATATTGCATCTAGGAGTTGCCAGGATGCTACCTCCTTTTGAAATTGTTCGAAGCAAACTGGGCGGGAGTTATTTTCTCGCGGGTTTGTCCGGGGAGGGGAGAGTACTTGTGGATGGGCGCTGGAAGAAGTGCCTTTCTGGGCAGGCGTTTTTATTGCATCCAGGTACCATGCATGCTTTTTGTGCTGAAAAAGGAAAGCCTTGGTCGTTTTGTTGGGTTCGCTTTCAGGATGATACACTATCCCCGCCTGTTGCTGAAGCGAATTCACCAGTCCTTGCCTCCTTTGATGGGGAGACTTTCCGCCATGCAATTTTGGGCCTTCATAAAGAAGCTACCACTCGGACTCGGCCTGAAATGGAGACGCTTTGGTTGGGATTGGTTAATCGTTATATCAATGACTTTGCCAAGCCACAGTTACTGGACTCCCGCTTATTGTGGCTTTTTGAAAAAGTTGAAGATTCACTTGGTGAGGCATGGAACAACCGGAAGATGGCAAGGGTTGCCTGCCTTGGGGAGCGACAACTTGAGCGTTTGTGTCTTAGGCAACTAGGCCGGACACCACGCCAGCATTTAATATGGCTTCGTATGCATCGGGCTGCGATCCTTCTCTCATCAACTAACCAGAAAATTGAAACCATTGCATTTGAGGTTGGTTATGCGAATCCATTTGCATTTTCTTCCACCTTCAGGCGATGCATGGGATGGTCCCCATCGAATTATCCGGGACGTCTGGCGGGGTGATTGCCTTGTGGCTTTACCTGGTGACTATCTCAGGGCTTCATCCGTCATCTTCATGAAGTCGGGCGTCGCCTTTTCAACTGTTTTCTTTGGCCCTGTCATTTTGATGAAAATGGCCCCACTTTTAGCTCCAATAATTGCTCCACGCAAAGAATAGCCTGCCTTTGGCACCTTCTGACCAAATGGAGGACCCGCCATGAAGGTGCCGGAGGCCTGTACGAATGTCACCGGAGTTCCACCGATTTTTTTGCTTTCAATTTTTTTCCCATCAAGGTTTTGGAATTGGCCGATCCATCTATCAACATTGGCTTGTACGCCGCCAGCTCCACCTGGCCCGAAGTAGAAGAATACGACATCTGCCGTTCCGTCCTGTCCAGGTGCGGAAAGTTGAGCCTTGCGCATTGATGATGATGGTTGCTCCCAAGACCATTCAGCGGGTCGTTCAAATGTTAGCTCATTGATTTTGAAGGTTTTTGGTGCTTTTTCTGCGTATGTGAAACTAATTCCAAGGAATGTAAGAAAATATATATAGAGAGGAAAGTGAAAGGTACTTTTTTTCATATTGGAATTGAACATGATTTTCCTCACTCCTTTGTCAACAGGTGAGGTTTACCTTGATTGGTTGATGTGCTTCCTTTTTTAATAATTTATTCATTTTTCCTAAATCCATGGCAGAAAGTTCCTCCAGCACTTCCGATTCATTATTGGCGCGCCATATTCTTCATCGACGAACCATTGCTCCCAAGAACTTTAAGCATGAGGTGCCTGACCATGGCTTTGTTGCAAAGGCCATAGATATTGCCAGGAACGCACCTAACCATCGACGGACTGAGCCTTGTCGTTTTTATCTGCTGGATACTGCCCGTATCCGTGAGATAGGCCAACTATTTGGTGAATTGGTTTGCGGAGCAGAGCCAACCAATGAATCCCGTGCACGTGGCAGTAAAAAGAAGATCGAGTGGGCAAGTTCACCGGGGTTGCTTGTTGTAACGCAGTTTACTGATCGCAGTTCCGTCTTGGTGCAGCACAATCCTGAGGTCGTACGAGAGGACTATGCAACCTGTTGCTGTATCGTGCAGAACATATTACTTCTATTGGAGGAGGCCAATATTTCCTCCAAATGGAGCACGGGACCGGTATGGAAGCATCCACGGTTTCGAGAAGTTGTGGGCATTTCCCATGCGCCGCCCAACGAGGAGGTTGTTGCGTTGGTTTTTTATGGGAAGAGCGAATTTCCCAAGGAAGTTCGTCAACTCTCAAGTCTATCCCGATCATTGGTCAATTATCTGGAGGATTGAAATTGGCTGGTCGGATCATTGTTGTAATGGGTGTATCGGGTTGCGGTAAAACCACCGTTGGAAAGCTGGTTGCAGATGGCCTGAATTGCGAGTTTATTGAGGGCGATGAATTTCATTCCCCCAAGAACATTGCCAAAATGGCCACTGGACAATCACTCGATGATGACGACCGAAGAGGTTGGTTGGTATCGCTCAACCAGAAACTTCGAGAGATTCTTGTTGCTGATAGTTTGGCGGTTCTGTCTTGTTCTGC
>JABJCN010000082.1 GCA_018668635.1 Opitutia bacterium | reverse complement strand
GCATCAAACCGAACAATTTTCATTGGTTTCTCAAGGAGTGCGAATGGCGCTTCAATGGAGGCAACCATCAAAACCTATACAAACAGCTTAAATACTGGCATTCCAAGTCAAAGCACTAACCCTTAGCTACTTCAGCCCCTAAATTAATTATTAGAAACTTCAAAATTGAAAGATGCTGCAGTCGACTTGGCTATTGTTGGATTTCGTAGAGTTTGGCAAGGCGACGGGCATGTTCATCATAAGCAGCCTCAAAGATTTGACCTGCATGCTCCTTGCCAATGATGCAGTTTGCGGTTAAGACCTTTGGTGATTTGCCTGCTATAGTCAATAATTGGGCGACCTCGGCCTTGATTGCGTTTACAATCAGGCAACCGCCCACCGTGGAACCAGGTGATACCGGCAAATCGAGTCCTTCCACTTTGACCATTGCATCCCCTGCAGGAGCACCTGTATCTAGAACCAAATCGGCGAAATCAGACAACTTCTTGCCATCACTCCTCTTGCTTTCACTTGCCTCGAGATGGTCTTTGCTTACGATGGCCACTACGCGAATTCCTTGCTTTTGAAATTCTTCTGCCATCTCGATGGGTACTATATTGCATCCGCTCGACGACACTATTAATGCGGAGTCTTTTTCTGCGCAGTTGAAATTCCTGAGGATGCGAGCGGCTAACCCAGAAACATTTTCCAGAAACATTGCTTGCCGTTGACCGTTTGATCCCACGACCTGAGTATGGTGTGTTAGCGAAAGTTCCACGATAGGATTGAATCCCGGAAAGGATCCATATCGTGGCCACATTTCCTCGACCATTATACGGCTGTGCCCTGAGCCAAATACATGTACCATGCGTTCGGACAAAATCGTTTCGGCAAACCAGGAGGCTGCTTGAGCTAATGAGCCTTCTTGATCTCTTATTCTTTCCAGTAGGCCACTGGCTTCATCAAGATATTTTTCAATATTTTTCATCAAATGACGTGGAGTTTTATGAAATCATACCGTGATGCAATGCTCCCGTGGCCCCGGCCCATTCACCTAATTCTGCAATTCGAATCTCTATACGTTTGCTGTTGGGCCGCCATTCCATTTCATCAAGGAATGAATGAAGCGGATCGAGCAGGGTCTCTCTCGCATTCGCAATACCTCCGCCCAGAATAACAATCTCTGGGTCCAGAGAATTGATTAGCGAGACAATGGCCGCGGCTAGGCTTTGCAATGAACGAAGCCAGATATCACTCGCTTCCTTATCGCCTGCCAGGTGGGCATCTACTAATTCTTTGGTTCGTGTGAAACGCCCATTCGATCGATTTATTACTGTACAGTCACCTATGGCATCCTCAAGGCTGCCAGGGGTGCCGCATATGTCAGGATTTCCCCATGGGTTTAAGGAAATGTGTCCAAAGTGTCCCGCCCGCCCCAGATGGCCTCGGAGAAGATGTCCGTCAGAAATCGCCGCACCACCTACGCCAGTACCTATGGTTAGCAGAATTACATTTTCACTCCCTTTGGCGGTCCCTTTCCACGTTTCTCCGAGCAGGGCTGCATGGGCGTCGTTTGCAATACGTACCTTCGCCGAAGTTTTTAGGAAATCCTCCCAGATCAAGCCTTCGATTCCAGCCAACCGGCCCGGCATGAAGGCGATACTGCGTTGATCCTTTGCTGTTAGTCCCGGAGAAGCGATGCCGATGGAATCAACGCTTTGCCCAAAATGTGTTTCCCACTCCAATATAAGTTCACGAATGGAATTTGCCCAAGCTGGGTCTTCGTCAAAGAATTGGCCGTCTTCGGTGGGAAGCATTGTGCGTTTGATTTCTTCTTCTGTGTCTAGGTTATATGCAAGCGCCTTGATGCGCGTTCCTCCCAGATCAATACCAATTGCGGACCTCATTAATAAAGTTTGGATTAGTGGTATTGTCCTTCCGAAATCATCCACCCACCATCAACGGCAAGGACTTGACCTGTAACAAATTGGGAGGTTCCTGTGAGAAAATAGACTACCGCTCCATCCAAGTCTGATGGAGTGCCAATTCGTCCTCCTGCTAACGGTTGCTTGGTGGTTATATATTTAAGGATTTCCGCATCACTGGCGGCACGTTTGGCCATGGGTGTCTCTACCAATGCTGGTGCGATTACATTGGCGCGGATATTTTCCTTTGCATAGGTTGCGGCGACGGACTTTGTGAAGCCAACGACTGCGGCCTTGGTCGCAGCATACGTATGTGTGGAAAAATGCTTTGGTGATGGACTGAATCCAAGGACCGACCCCATGTTTAGGATTACACCACCCGTGCCTTGTTTCAGGAGCTGACGAATAGCGGCTCGGTTGGAAATGATAAGCGACTTTAGGTTGAGATTCAGGGTGTAGTCGAGTCCCTCATCTGAGATTTCGTGTGCTGGTCCATCGCCCTTGGCGCGACCACTTCCTCCTGCTACATGGTATAGACCATCAATTGAACCCCAATGCTGAACTGCATGCTCGAGAATAGAGTCTACACCATTGTTCTTAGTTGCGTCTCCAGTGATACCTATAGCGTTATTTCCAAGAGACTTAAGGGCGGAGTCAAGATTCTCTCTGTTCCTGCCGAGGATGGCCACCTTATGCCCGTTGGCAACCAGTGCCTTTGCTGCGGATAGACCAAGACCGGTTGTTCCGCCAATGATTAAAAAGGTTTTGCCTGTTTCCGAATTCATTCTGGGATATTTATTTCTAAATCATTTAGACCTCTCAAGTTCAAAGCAATGGGTGTCATTGATATTTTAGTTTCAAGGTGTTTGGTTTCAAGGTCTTCAATCGGCTCTCCAGATCATTCGCACGTGTGGTCCGATTTCTTCGATATCAAAGGGACCCCCCTGAATGTCGAATGAAAGTCTTTTGTATAATGGTATGGCTTTCATCCTTACGTTACACCAGATGCCAACTTTTCTGCTAAGTGCGTACTCTTGGGCCCGTTGAACCAAGGTCAACCCAATCCCTTTACCCCGCCAAGCCATATCTACCCCGAGCCAGCGAATACGAAGTTGGAATTCCATATAGGATTCATTCATCACTGAGATACAACCGATGATTTCATCGCGAATTATGGCTGCAGCACAAATTGTACTTGGGTTTTGGAGAACAACTTTTAACGCTTCATTTTGGATTGAAGCTTGATCGGGATAAAGATTACGTTGCCGGGTCTCCCAAATGGACTCCGGTGCAACATCCCATTCAATCCTCCATTTTGGGGTGTCCATCATGACTCAGTTTTGTCAGTGGACTTCCCTGAATTGTGCCCGGTCAAGAAATACAATGGAATTCCAATGAGAAGTAGACCAACGCCAACAATAGATTCAATCGGATTTCTTTGGAAGGCGTGCCCAAGCACCCAAAAACTTATAATTAGGAATACGAGTGGTGGTAGTGGGTAGAGAGGAATCTTATAGGGCCTTGAAAGTTGCGGTTCTCGTACACGGAGAACCATGACTCCGGCAACTGCCATGATGGTTGAGAGAATAAGAGTTACTCCCATGAAAGTTACCACGGATTCGAATGTTGTCGTTAGTAAAAGCACCAATACAAAACCCAGTTGGCATAGAAGGGCAGGGACCGGAACGCCTCCTTTATTTTTCCATGAAAGCTTACGGAAGAATATAAAATCCTCCCCAATCACTTCTGATACTTTTGGCCCGGCAAGAGTCATTGCACTTATTGTGGAAAGAAGACCCAATGAAATGAGCAGGCTCATGGTTTTGCCCCCTTGCTGTCCAAGAATTGTTTCTGCTGCAATATGGGCAACTTCCAGCTTGCCCTCCAGTTTTTCCACTGGTGCCGCAAGTAGGAAGGACAAGTTTAGTAACAGGTAGAGAACAGTGACCAGAAGGGTTCCAATCAGAAGTGCAGCCGGAATAGTCCGTCCGGGGTTGCGGATATTACCGGTAATGTATACGGCGTTATTCCATCCGGCGTAGGCGTACGTGACCCAGATAAAAGATACGGCAAACGAACTACTCATGAGTGTGGAGAGCGCGTTTTCGCCAGGCAGGACTGTTATGTCCTGATGACTGGGTGCATGGGAGAATACTACAGCAAGAAACACGAGTATGAGAATAATTTTGAAGAGTGTGAAGGCAATTTGGATTCGTCCTCCCAGACGTAAATTAAAACTATGGAGCAACGAAACCAGGACGCAGACCCAAACTGCGGTCCAAACTGGATCCATCACTGGTGAGACCCGGTGTATGTATTGGCCGAGTGCCATGGATGCCACGGCAAGGGGTGCAGCAAAACCGACGGTGATGGATACCCAGCCCGACAGGAACCCCAGACAGGGATTATATATTCTGGAAATGTACTGGTATTCTCCTCCGGAGCGAGGTATCGCTGCTGCCAGTTCTCCGTAGGTCAGTGCCCCACACAACGCATATATTCCACCCAATCCCCAGAGACAGAGAATTGCGAAGGGGGACTGCATACCACTTAGCTGAAATCCAAGACTGGTGAATACACCGGTCCCGACCATACCGGCAACAACAAGGGAAATAGCAGTGCTAAAACCTAGGATTCGACTGTTTGACAGTTCATTACTATCTGTTGGAGGCATTTGCAGGGTGACCGATTATGTTGTATAGTGTTTTATGGTTTATCTTAAAAATAAAATATCGCCTAGTTCGTCTAGCTTATCAGCAGATCGGTGTAATATGGGTTTGACCTACAGGCAAGGAAAGTCTGGAACAGACTCTTCTCTACTTAAGGATAAATCCATGGACTCCGATAAGACATCTACAGTTAAAAAAGTCCTTTTATGCTCTGACATAGCCAAGGAGGTTCGTCTTGGCTTTTACCAATCTATTGAAGGATGGATTGAGCATGAAATGAAGGCTAACGAGGAGAATCTCACTGGATTGGCCATTCTACTTTCCGATGAGATGTTGCATTTAAGTCGAGTAGATGCAGAAACTCTTCATCAGTGCCCGAAGCTCATTGAGGGGGTGAAAGCTGCATTTTCTTTTACCTCCAAGAAATTCGAGGAACTTGATGCTAAACTCGACCAGCACCATGTCGAGTTTCACAAGGACTTGGAGGATCTGGATTTTCGCGTAGTGAGGGAAAAAGAGGTTTTCCTTCACTATTTACAGGATTTAGCCCACTCCGAAGAATTCTATTTTATTAGTCGGAAACTGAAAAAAATCTACGATGTCCTGAGCGAGATTTTACATGCCCAAGATTGACGCATTATTGCAGAAACTCGCTTAGAGGACAGCAGTTTATAATACTTCCGTCGAAATCGCAGGTGAGGCTCACAACCTTTTTTTTATTGTCTACCTCACGCTCAATAAACTGAAAAGTTCTTCGTGTGGTGTCACATTGGGTGAGCAACCCCTCCACCATGATCTCTTTTCCTCCGGCAACAATTCGTTTGTAACGGGAGGTCCTCTCCGTCCCATCTGTGTCCTTTGAATTAAAGGCATTATGCAGATAGGTAATCATGTGTTTATGGTACTTTTCGGGTATAAAATTCAAATGACTGTGTCCAATGAGGTCATCTCGTTTGTAACCGTAGACGCGGGAAGTCTGCCGCAAATCATTGGAGTCAACAAGGGCAGCGTAGAACGCAGCAATCCCATCTTCTGCAGGACTTGAGGTTAGTACCAAAGGCAGATATTCTCCATGCGATGTAATGAGGTTTATGGGAAAGTCGATGACACTCTGCCCTTCAAGTAGGGTTGCCAGCATTCCTTGGGTTGGGAGGAGATCTTCGGGATGGATGAATTCAAATAAATCTCGCTCCACCAACTGGTGTTCCTCTCGTCCAAGGTAAACATGTAGGGGCCCTTGGATTGTTAAGATTTTGTGGTTTATAACATCCAGTATTCCGTAAAAATGAGAATTAAAGAAATTGTTGCGAGTGTGTGCGGATCCCTTAAGCGTTTGGAGAGGACGCTGGCGGTCACTGGAAACCTTTTGTTGGATATCCTTGGCTATTTCCCTGCAACGTACTGTATCTTCTGTGATGATAACATCATCCACCTTGATGGCTTGAATATCAGTATCTTCACTAAGTAGGTTCAGTTCCTCCCAATCATCTGATTCTGTGAATTTAATCGTGATTTTCATCGGATATTTTATATTCCCTCCAGTTCCCCTGGAATTGCAGGTGTGCTAGTCTCTGGGTCGGGGTCGGTTATTTCCAAAGGAGAAGCGCAGGAAAGGATATTACCCAGCATATCATAAAGGAAATGATAGACGCATTTTGGTTTTAAAGGGACTTGTTCCAAATAGTGAATTCTGCCCTTGGGGAAATCCACGCCTAGAAGGATTGCTTCCACTTCGACCTTTTGTTTATTGGCACTGACTCGGCGGAAAGTAATCGGGTTGCCCCAGTTGGTCCCCGGGGTGCCTTGGCCTGCTAGGATTCCACGCAGTTCCTCGTTGAAGATATCCCTGTCTTCTTCAGGTATAAATTCCGTACTTTTCCTACCGAGTAATTCCCCTGGATAGTATCCGTGAATCAGTTTCTTTGAAGATTGGGCCGGTAATTCAATCGGCGAACAGTAAAACGCGAGAATGCCTCGGTCTGCTGGAGTACCAGTCATCTTTAACGGCATTTCCTTTCCGTCAGGACGGACAATTCTCAGGATGAATTCGTTGATATGCCTGCCCTGTAATATCATGGATAGGGTAATTATTGTTGCATCTCTATCTTTGGGATGGATGTAATCAAGAAAAGGTAGTGCACAGAGTATTTCGGGTGGGTAGCCAACAATTTCCTGAACGGGACCATGAAGATTTAATATACGCTGTTTAACAAGATCCACAATCCCGTATATGACCATTTTAGTCGGTATCGGGGCAATCGAATCCACCGGTTCGGGATGGTCGGTATTTAAGCCCCGATTGAGTATCTGCACAGCCTTAGGTGCAATCAGGAAGTCATCTACGCGGATAAACTCAATCTCCTTGCTTTCTGTAAGGAAATCCAAGTCTTCCCAAGTTTGTGACCCTTCTGCTTTTATCGAAACCCTCATTTATCAATCTATGCGTGGAAGCTATTGCTTGATGTTAATCTATTATTTAACTGTCGCACTGAATTTAGACAGGAAAATGTAATAGCTAATACCAGAATACTCTCAGTCATCTTTTTTCCTGACAAATGATTTTCAATTCTTACAATTTTAGCACGTTTAGATTTGTATTAACAAGACTAAGTGATCTCTTTAATGCGTGTATTTGCGTCACGATTAAGTGGGCATACAATATGCAAGGATCTGTAATTATACTTTACGGGTATGAGGTGTGTCAATTTGTAGTATGATCTACTGCTCTTTTTTGCTAGGCATCAAAAAAAGGCGAGGTTTAAACCTCGCCCTTTTTTTCTGAAATGGAAATTCGTAAAATTATTCTTATGCCTTAATCGACTCTTTTACCTCCTCGGTTTCTGTCATAACGCGGAGCATTTTTAGAAACTTAGGAAGTTTCATGGTGTCTCTTTTGGTGGTTGCAATATCCAAACCCGAGTCAATCAAACCATTGATTAGGTGATTGGCACTTAGTCCAGATTGATTTGCAACACCTTGTATCCTTCCCAAGAGTTCTTCTGTCACGCGTATGGTAATTATTTTGTAAGAAATATCCGTCTTACGTTTCCCTTTTTTAATAGCCATGAGTCTAGCTTTTTTATTTGATATGTTAATGGTTTCGCTGATCTAATTATTAATGATTAACAATTTGGCTTAAGACAATCAAGGTTGAATTGTTAACAATTTTGAGTGTACGAATAATATTATTTTTAATTTGGCCAGATTTTTTTAGAGAACCCCGGATAACTATTAGCTTACCTTCACTTTATTAAAAGAAACGGGACGGATCAATGATCCGTCCCGTTTCTTTTTTCTTCAATAGAAAAATCTTTACTTTTTGCCGGTAAACTTACCGAGGCAGTTGCTGCAGCAGAAACCAACGGTTACTGTTGCCTTTGTTGGTTTTCCTGAGAAAGGACAATTTTTATTGACGGTATCACCATCCTTGTTGTCTGCAGTTACTTTCTTGAGGAATGCCTTGGTTTTTTTGCCACCTGCTTCAAGTGCTTTGGTTGCCTTTCCTTTACAATTATTACAGCATACGCCAATATTGGCTGTCTTTTCAGCGTTTATAGCTTTGCCAGACATCGGGCAGTTCTTGTTGGCAGCGCCTGCCAAGAGGAGACCGGCTATTCCAATTGTGGAGATCAATGTAATGAGGATTTTTTTCATTTTTCTGTTTGGTTGATGTTATTTTGAAATTTGAGAACTTTGAGTTCTAGCATCGCGGTTCAATTATTCAACTACATTATATAGCCTTGGATCAAAAACTTCGCTCAATTTGTACTCCGATAATTCGGGGTGTTCCAGTTGCCGCTCCGACAACAGGTCCCCCGAGTGGAATAATCAGGGAGTTATAATCCTTGTCGAGCAGGTTTTGTGCGAAGAATTGAATTCGGTAGTTCCCCATGGTCCGTCCGGTTCTTGCATTGAGGAGACCGTAGGTGGGTTGTCGCAATGTATTTGCCTCGTTGAAGAAGGTCTCTCCGATGCTACGCCACTCGAGTCTGGCAAAGGTGCCGTTCTCCTCGAAATACTGTGCGGCTAGGTTGAGGGTGTGGCGTGGCGAATAGGGCAGGCGATTTCCTGAGAAGTCTGTGGGAATACGGTTGAATCCCGTGTCATCCACCTGATACCCGGAGTGGATATCGAAGTTGGCGTCGGTGTATCCGTAGGACCCTGTGAGCATCAGGTTTTTGGAGAGAAAGGACATGAGTTCCAGTTCCATACCCTTTGACTGTGCCTGCTCGGCATTGACCATTACGTAGTCTGTTCCTCCAGCGGATTTTTCGAATTGGTAGTCCTGGATTTTACTACGGAAGACGGTAAATGTCGCTGCGGCAGCTCCATTGTGGGAACGCAGTGAAATGCCTGCCTCCAAGGTCCGGTTAATTTCCTCATCGAATCGTACGGGATTAAAGAGGTCATCCCCGTAGGCAGAGTATCCGCCGGGCTTGTATCCGAGGGTGCCCCGGGTAAAGATGTCAACTTGATCGCTGGCATGCCAGGTTGCGCCGAGATGGGGGAGTGCCTTTGTCCAGGTTTCTTTCATTTGCACAGGCGGAGGCAGAGTCATCCCCATATCCACCCCTGGGTCGCTGAGGGCAAACGTGCTGTACTTGGTTCGGTCTATTTTCTTTTGTGTGCGGTCAAGACGCAATCCGAAGGTGATGTCGATGGATTCATTTTTGTGCCAGATACCGGAAGTGTAGAATGCGAGACTTTCCTCTTGGAGAGTGAAGTCAGTTGCCTGCTCGTCCACCCCCAGTAGGATGTCCGCAAAGAGCATAGGAAATGTTCGACTGGAGAGGCCGCTGGTCTCGCTATCCAGATAAAAAAGCCCCGCCTTCCAGTCGTAGGCGTTTTCTTTGTTCTGGTGAGATTGAATCTCGAGCCCTTTTGTCAGGACTTCCTGTTTTTGGTCGAGCAGTGCAAAGGCCCTCTCTGCCGGGAGCAGGCTGGGGGTCATGTCGAGGTCCAGTTGATGAGGTCCCAGTTGCCATTCCGAGCGGGACGATGTTGAGGTTAATTTACCCCATTCAAACGACTTGGATGTGACAACCCATTGGCTGTTTCTGCGGTATCTGGCGCTTTCCACCTCGTTGGTGTCGGATATTAAGGGGTTGCTTCCCCATGGCACTAAGCCCGGGCTTCCCTCCTCGGTTTCCTCCAGACTGGTTCCTGCCAGGATATCTAACCCGTTCCATCTTCCTTGAATACTGAAGCGTCCTCCCAGGTAATCAAAATTATTCTTTGCATGCCCGAAATTGAGATCCTGAATGTAACCGTCCCGGGAAGAGCGAGTGGCAGCGAGACTGTATGCCCATGAGCCCTTGAGTGGCCCTGAAGAGAGTAATTGCACCTTGTTGCTATTCAGTTCCCCGTGGGATGCAATGACGAGATGCTCTGTTGCCTTTGCCGGTCTTTGTGTCTTTATTTCAACAACTCCGCCTGGTGCATTACGACCATAGAGATGACCCTGGGGGCCCCGCAGGATTTTGATGCTCTCGATACCCTCAAGGAAGAGCGGAAGGGTCGAGGCGTCACCTGCGGGAATCCCATCTATATAAAATAGAATGCCCGGGCTGCTAAAGAAAGGGGTGTTGCCAATGCCTCGAATTGTCTGAACATCGCCGAAGGTGGAACTCCCTCCGCTCGCGATAAAGAGCCCAGGTGCACGTCCCGAAAGGTCATCCACATGGTCGATTCCTGCTTGCTCGATGGATTCCCGATCAAGGACCACGCCCGAGATTTCTTCTCCAATCAGGGAGATTGCCTCGATCTCGAACCCCTGCAGTTCCTTCGGCTTCTCCTTGTCCTCTGCAATCGCTTGCTGAAGTGAACCGATTTGTACAAGAATCAGGAGGGAGAAAAAGGAGATGGTTTTTCTTGTGCGAGACATCCCTGACCAGTGAAGACGTTTAACCGGAGGAAGCCTTGCGCGGGAATGTCTTGAAGGCAGTCCAGTCCGCAGGCTTCTTTATCTTGCCTCGCTTGTAGAGTCTGGCCCCGGACCGACTGCCCACATTCTTGATCTTCTTGGGTGCAGGTTTTAGGTCTGCCTCCATCTTGAGGTCGAAAATCAGGTCGCTGCTGGTTGGGCCGCGCTGGTGCATTTCCACGGCTAAAACGTTCCTGCCCGATCGTACTGGTTGCCCATCAATATCATAGTCAGTGTAGGCCTTTTCCTGTTCCCCACTGATAATTTCCACGGCGTGGGTCTTATAGTTGACTCCTTCCTCCGGCAGGTTGTTCCGGATTACTTCCTTGCCGTTCAGATAGACAATGGCCCCGTCATCACAACGGAGTTTGGCTCGGACTGCGGTGACCTCCTTGTCTTTCGGAATCTGGAACTCTGTGCGAAAGTAGGACGTGATTTGCTTTTGCTTTTCATCGAGGCCAAAATTGATTTCCGTGGCAATGTCGTCATCCGAATAACCCAATGGAGTTGGGCCGGAATCCCAATGATCATCATCGAAATTGATTTCCTTCCAGGCCGTTCCCAAGTCCTTGCCGCTATCCTCGTATTTCCATTTCTTGCCCTTTAGCAGATCGATGGTGACTGCTTCTTTGCTTGGTTCCGGTGTCCCCAGTTGAGCTGTTTGAGACGAGGGTTTTGGGCCATCAATCTCCGTGACACAACCACTACAAAACAAGAGGATCGGGATAAGAATTAAGAGGGCGAAGGAGGAATATTTATTCATGATTCCGACATTGTCCCTATGTTGGCAGCGACGATCAAGGAAAACTTGAAGAATTTATTCGTCGAAGCGATATCCGGCCCCGTGAACAGTGCAGATTATCCCGGGTTTGGCGAGGTCTTTCTCGATGCGCTTGCGGAGTTGGGATACATGTTGATCCAGTGTGCGACTGGCGGGATAGTAATCGACCCCCCAGCATTCGTCAAAGAAGGTATCGCGGTCAACCACCCGGCCGCGGTTGTTATACAGGAGTTCCAGGATTGAGATATCTCGGAGGCTGAGATCGATGGGTTGTCCATCCCGGTATGCGCGAAGTTCGGCGGGTACAACACGAAGTTCATCCATCGTAAAGCTGTAGTCCCTCGGTTTGTCGGATGTCGGGCTTTCGGCAAGGGTGCGGCGGGTGACAGCGCGAATGCGGGCAACTACTTCCTTAACGCCGAATGGCTTGACGATGAAGTCATCTGCACCGATCTCAAGCCCGAGGACCTTGTCGATTTCCTCAGACTTGGCACTGATGAAGAGGATGGGAGTCCGTGAATCAGTACGGCGAATTTCACGGCAGACATCGTAGCCATTTACCTGGGGCATCATGATGTCTAGGCAGAGGACTTGTGGTTTTTCAACGCGATAGGTTTCGAGTGCCTTTTGGCCGTCTGGAACCGTAAGGACCTCGTAGCCTTCGGTCTCGAGGATGTCGCGGAGACCTTCGCGGGTATTGGGATCATCTTCGGCGATAAGAACCTTCATTTTATTAAATGCTGAATGTTGGTACAGGCTTTGGTCGTTGGGTTTGGGCTAACTGCAAATGGTTAACTTGAATTCCGCTCCGGTCTCTGTGGCCTGCAGGACTAGGTCTCCGCCGTGATGACGGGCTAGGTCTCTTGCGATTGAAAGACCGATGCCTGTGCCGGAGACGCCGTCGGAGAGTTGGTTGCTGATGCGTTGGAACGGCTGGAAGATCGTTTCGTACTGATTGGGCGGTATGCCTGGGCCGTGATCCTGGACCGTGATTTTAAGAGTGGTTTCCGATTGGCTGCTGGTGATACCGAGGTATTTTCCTGTCGCAGCATATTTCTCAACATTGCTGATGAGGTTGCCTAGAATTTGCTCAAGAAGGTCCGGGTCGATGGACTGGCTGTGGCTCGCATTTAAGTCGAGATGGATTTGAAAGCCTCGAGACTCCAACGCAGGGCAAAAGTGTTCAAGGGTGCTGCTGATTGTTTCATCCGGGACGCTTGGAGTTCTGTGGATGCGGAGTTCCTGACGCTTACTTTGGGCAAAGGTCAGCACATTGCCAATAAGGCGACTCAGTCGCCGAGACTCGTCTGTAATGACTTTCAGGTAATTGCGGGGCTTCTGCTCCTCTTCAGGAAATTGATCCTCCAGCATCTCGGCGTACATACGGATGTTGGTGAGCGGGGTCTTAAGTTCATGGGATACCTGGTTGACAAAAGTAACCCGCTGATTGGCTGTGCGGAGCTCACGCGTATTCTCCTTATAAAAATACAATGCAAGTAGTAGCAGGGCCGAGCCAAGTGCAAGGAGGCTGACGGTCAAATTTATGGGTAGCAAGCTGGAACTGCCCGCAGGGAGGCTGGCGAAGTATTGAAGAGTCCACATGCTGAAGGGCGGGGCAACGGCGATTTCCGCTTCGGCTGTTTGAGACTGAACAGGCTCGTGGTTCCCCCATTGGTAGAGTGTATGGGCAGATGCGTCCAGAAGGCGGATTCGGGTGTCTTGGTTCCTTGCATGTCTTGAGTGGCTGGTTTGGTCGGGCAATCTGGCAATAAGTTCTGCCTGGAGTGCGGCCACTTCAATTTCCGCACCGAGGGTTTGTCCGCCGGGGGTGCGTTTCCAAAAGAGCAGGTTGACACCTTCTCCCCAGAACCAGGTATGCCAACCGTGGTTGGGGCCGGTGCTCCAGGCATCGTCAGTGGACTCGTAGAAACGCTCCCCGGATTCCCATACGGATAGGGTCCGTTCATAGAAGCGTTTTTCCTGATCTGTTTGTTCCGGGCCACCGGTGGGAGGATGAAGGAAGCGGTTGTTGGCGGCAATAACGAAGAACTGGCGCACGAAGCGGTGTTTGCCAGCCAAGGTGCGCAGTTGATGAGTATTATAGGTGGGTTGTATGATTCTCACTTGTTGTTGGAGGACCTGCGGCGCATCTGCAGGTGTGAAGTCGGTCGCGCGTAGAAGTTCACTCTCAAGGTCTTCCATGAGGCGGACAATTGTCCCGTCGATATCGGCGAGCCGTTGCTGCATAACCTGTTGGAGGCTGTCCCGGACGCGTGCCTTCTCCTCTCGTGCCAGCTTGGTCCCGAGCCAGGCAAGAAGTCCCAGTGGCATCAGGACTAGCAGGAGGTAGATTATGGCAAGTCGGGGACGCATCAGAAATAGTGAATCGGGTGGCTTCAGTTGAACTTTGGAATGGACAGGGCCGTCCCTTTATTGACGGGACGGCCCTTGCGGATGAATAAATTTTAATCAGTAGCTTTGCTGGAGTTCATTCTTGAATTGACTGGATCGCATTTGCTTGCGCCGCAGATTGTATTTGACGTCGTCGTCGAGGTTCAGGACATCCAGTTTCTGTTCACTGGCATAGTCGCCAAGCTGGGTTGAATTCCAGCGGGTAGCATTGCGCTCAAGGTAACGCCCGTTATCGAGTAGAACCTGCTTGGCTTCCGCGAGTTTCCCTTTGTCCCGAAGATTGGTGGCCAGCCTGTTGGCATCGGTTGCCTTCTGAAGGACACAAGAAACCATGACTTCCTGATTTGTATTGGTCTGGACAAGTTCTTTTGACTCGGTGAAACGGACGGAAAGGGTGCTGGCGATTTCATCTGTGGTGCGGGTTAGCATGTTGGCGTAGCTGATTTCCACATTGGCTACCTCACGAGTGCGTTCGGACTGTGTAGAAGGAACTTCCACCTCAACGAGCAGATACTTTTCTTGTTTACTGTACAGCTGGTTGAGGTGTGTGATGATCCGTTGTCCGGAGATTTCAGCTTCGCGGTTGAGAACTCGGATGGGCCGAATCCCATTGGCGCACCTGATGTCGATTGCAACTTCCTGGGCAACAACGGAAAGGATATCACCAAACTCTGCGTTGAAAATCCTGGCAAGCTGGGTGGGATTCTCGATGAAGGTATGGTTGCCATCGCTGCGGCGTGCAAGCTGGTCCATGAGATCTTCATTATAGCCTTCGCCCAGACCAAGTGTGGTTACAGAAATTCCTTCCTTGATCAGGGATGCCCCAAGGTCACCAAGGGCCTTTGGGCTGCTCGGGCCGGAGTTTGCCTTGCCGTCCGAGAGAAGGATGACGCGGTTGACGCGATTCTTGTCGTGGAACTTGCGGATTTCTGCGGCACCCTTGCTTACACCGGCAAAGAGTGCGGTATTGCCATTGGCCTGGATTTGTCGAATACTTTGCTTTATGGTTGCCTTGTCTGAAACCTTGGTGGCGGGGACGAGGATTGTTACGGTGTGGTCGTAGGCAATGACGGAGACGATATCCTCCGTTCCGAGCCGGTCGATTGCCTGGATGGCGGCTTCCTTTGCGTGTTCGATTTTTTTCCCGCTCATGGAACCGGACTTATCCAGTACGATGGCAACATTGACGGGGGTCCGGTCTTCCTTCTTTTGCATCTTGAACCCGGTGAGTCCAATCTTGAAGAATGCCGTTTGTTTATGGCCGGCCTCAAGAAAGGGCTTGGCCATGGCGACGTTGAGCTTGACCTGATTAGCAGAGATGGATGCCGCGAATCCGGCGATCACTGCCATTTTGAGTAATAGGGCGTGGATGAGTTTCATCTGGTTGGTTCCTTTTTTCGGGTTGGCGTTATGGTTGGTTAAGTTTGCGATTTAACCCGATTTTACAGGAACTTGGGTCAGGGGGTGGTAAAATATTTGTCAGAAACTTGTCAGAAATCAAAAACATAAGTCATTACATGGGTTATTAGGATATTTATTACACCGAGCAGCAAAGTATCATTAATTATTTTTTATTTATTTTTTTATTGTAATTAAGCTATGAGCATTAATGAATAGATTAATGATAATTTCATTTAGCCGAGAACAGGTATGTACATTAATTGACATTGTTCATGATAATGATAAAGCCTTGTTCGGGCGCAGCCCATTTGATAGCCACAACCTTCGCATTGGCTTGCGTCTAGTGGGGGATGAAGGTATTTATCTTGCCCCAGATTGTCCTATGGGATTGTCGGATGTTACACTTCGAGCCTACGCCTACGAGGCAAATCCCAAAGTTATGCTGCCAGAGGCTTGTGCTAAATCTGTAGAATTAGTCTTTAGTGCAATTAAAGGGGAGGAAAAGATTTCGCCGGAAATGTTGAACCAATGGATCGGTCGCACATTGCTATCAACTCTCCACATGGAGATAACTGCAATGTCTATGAGGCTGATATTTGATTTTGATTTGGATTATTCTTCACGGAAGGTAAAGTTTGAAGACGGAGTAGTCCCGCTTGATAAAGATCATTTATTGACGGAGATTTGTAATTGAAGGAATTGAAATTGTGATGTTGATATGGGTTTCTTCAGTCGGGCTTTTACAGTTTCGGTTCCATCGCCGTTGTCGATTGGAATCCCGGAGTCTTCAATCAGGGTGGGTCCAGTCTGCCAGGACTTAAGGTCGGCAGAGACCTGCAGGGTGTAGGTGATTCCATCCACAGTATAACCAGATGGGAGATCTCCGGCTGTTTGTGTTCCCTTACGCCTCCGGAAGGTGATTTCAATATAGGATTGGTTCACGTCCTCGACTATTGAGATAGAAGGTTCCTCCGCATTTGTTCCTGCTGTTCGAGCCAGATTTGCCGGGTCGGTGCCGAGAGCGTACTCGACGAGGTTGACGAGTCCGTCAACATCGGGATCATCATCAGGTTCTGCATTCTTGGCCCCGAAGTGGGTCTGCTCCCAAGTGTCGGGCAATCCGTCCGCGTCTGTATCGGCGTTTCCGGGGTCTCCGGGTTCCACGATTATGGTAACGATGGTCTCTGCCCGAAGTGTGCCGGTCAGTTCCAGGTCGAAACTCAGGTCTGAACTGGTGGCGTTCCCCTGATGAACTTCAGCTGCCAATAGGTTGTTGCCTGCGAGCAGAAGTGCCGGGTCAAGATTGGCCTGTACATAGGTGTTTTCATTTTGAACGTTGCCGTTGGCGTAGTCATTGTGTCCTGCAACCTTGGCGAGGTTGTTGTCACGATGAAATTCTGCGCCATTAATATAAAGGGCAGCGGCGTCGTCCCGCTTGAAAAGGATGTTGGCAGAAAGGGGTTGGGCACCTTCCGGCAGGGAGAAGGTTTTTCTAAAGTAGTAGGATGGGGTCTTGTTTTTGGCATCATCACCATAATCGAGGTTGGTCTTTTCATCATTGTCACCATATCCAAGTTCGGCTGGGCCAGATTTCCAGGATGAATCGTTAAAGCCGGGCGTCTGCCACTTTGGATCTGGCGCAGCACTCTCGTCGCGGTACTTCCATTCATCACTCCTTGAAATCCATGTGTGCGTGGATATGGCGTTGTCATAAGGGTCCGCCGTAATGTAGGTAAAGGAGTCCGTGCCGGAAAACCCTTGGTTGGGCGTGTAGGTAAAGGAGCCATCGACTGCGAGTTCAAGTGTTCCCCCGGATGGCTTGGTTAGGACATTGGCAGTCAGGGGATCTTTTTCCGGGTCGGTGTCATTCGCAAGTAAACCTTGGTCCGCGGCAACACTAAGTATGACTCCTTCGGTCGCCTTGTATTCTTCTATCAATGCAGAGGGGGGCTGGTTGGCTCGTGTCGTGAATGTGTTGGCGGTTTCGGTCCATGATATGCCACCGCTGTTGGTGGCGTAAAAAGCATAGAAATAGGTCGTGCCAGGCTGGAGGTTGTCGACAGGCATGGAAAACGTGTCACCAGTAAATTCCTCAAGGGGAACCTGCCGGGTCCACGCTGTGACCGATTTGCCCTGATCCATTTCGTCAAGTACCAGCGTGACACGTGGTTGTTCACCATTTGTACGGATGATTTGTCCGGCTGGGTTGCTGGTTGTCCTCCCTGCAATCCCTGAACCCGTGACCTCGACTTCAGCGGGATTAGGTGCGACAGGGGTTCCTGCCGAGGAGGTGGTGAGCCGTCCTTCGAAAATGAGGTCTGAACTAGTGTTCTTGTCGTTGAGGAGGTGGACGGCCAATACGTTTGTTCCGATTACCAGGGTTTCAAGTTGGGGAGTGAGATTCAGTTCGTCAAAAGTTTGAAGGTCGGCTGCTTCATGTCCGTTGGTTGCCGCGGAGTTCCATGACGGATTTTGTGGGGCATTGATCTCGAGGACTTTTTGTCCATTCAGATAGACGATACAGCCATCATCATATAAATATTTCAACTTGAGGTTGCCGATAGCCCCGGGGGCGGATACCTGAAAGGGGATGCGTGCATAGGCGGAAGTGGATTTCCCCCTCATTGCAGCTTCCAAGTCAGTGCCAAGCAGGGTGTCATAATCGTTGCCGGTATCGTAGCCGATGGCAAGCTTGCCGTTGGTCCAGCCTGCATCGTTGAAATCAACTTTCATCCAGTCTGTATCAACAGAGTTGTCCGATGGCACGAGGTAGCGGAGATTTGAATCCTTGGCGAAAATCTGCCGCAAGATATTGATGCGGACCGTACCGTTTGATCCAAGAGGGGGGAACCCAGTGTCCTTGGCGCGGACAGTAAGCGTGCGCCGAGGTGCCTGTAACGCATCCAGTGTTGCATCTTTGGCGATGGCGAGAAATCCGTTCCCATCAATTGTGAATAGGCCATCATCGTTGCCTTCAGTAATGTCAATTGTGAGGGTGTCATCTTCGGGGTCGCTACCGCTAATGGGCCCCAGGATGTCGCCGGCCTTGACCGATTCGGTGATTTCGAAGGTGGAATCACCAATGACAGGCGCCTCGTTCTCGTTGACCAGATAGACGCGAATTTCAGCGTTGTTGTCGACTGATGGATTTCGGGTATCCGTGGCCGCAACGAACAGGATACGTGAGGGTATGGTCTCATAATCGAGGCCGACTTCGCTGCCAATGGTGATTTGTCCTGTGGTCGGGTTGAGAATAAACAGGCCTTGTTCGTTTCCGGATACAATTTGAAAGTGTGGTGTGTCTCCGTCGGGATCCGAGGCTTGGATGGTTCCGACAATCGTCCCCACAGGGCTGTTTTCTTGAATATAAAGAGTTTGTTCGAGGATTTCCGGGGGTTGATTGCGTAGAGTCACCTTGAAAGAGGCTTCTACTGAGTTATTGTCGGTATCTGTGGCGCGTATGGTGATGTTTGCCATACCCTGGGCGGAGGGCTTTAAAGTGAGCTCCAACATGGATGGCGTTCCTTTGATCTGGATGCTCTCAAAAAGCCCGGGGTTGGTGTTTCCCGCGATCATGTAGCTCATGTTTTTATCAGGGTCCTGCATATCCTCGAATGCACTGTATAGGTCGATGGATTGTGCGTCGGCATTCTCATTCAGGGACAGGTTTGGGATGCCCAGAGATATTGGCTTCTGGTCACCTCCATCTATATATTCAATTTCAAGGTCCCGAAAGGTTTTTATCTGGCTATCGTCAACTATCAACCGGAGTCGAAAAGCCCCTTTTTTATCAAAGAAGACCTTGGGCTTAAGCTTTTTGGCATTGTCAAAACCCAGCGTACCCGTCCCGGATAGGAGAGACCATTGATAATCAACTACAGAACTTGGCCGGTCATCGTCTTCCACCATGGGACTGATCATTTCCATGTCGAACGGATTGAAGGGAACACGGACAAGATTGTCGGGCAATTGGATGACCGGACCACGATTGGATGTCGCGTACGAGAGGCTTTCAATCTCCTTTCCCAGCAGGGGTCTGTTGTATATGCGCACATCATCAATTTCCCCCTTGAAATGGTTGGTGGCTCCGTCAGAGGTCAGGCTACGACCTAGCTGGAGGGTATCGATATTTTGGAAAACACTCAGGAATGGCCTTGATTCCATGGCGGTCCATTTCCCGTCAATGTAAAAGACCGCATTGGTTGCAGGGTCCACCTTGAGTGCAACGTGATGCCATCGGTCATCCGAAAGTGTTTTATTGGCGAGCAAGGCCTCCGTTTCCGTTCCTCTGTCTCCCGTGACCTGATAGTGTACTTTGCCATTATTTAGATAGATTTTCCATTCTCGATCCGGATCATTTGTGTCTGCAGCTGATAACAGTGTCATGTTTGAGGTACTGCCAGTCTTGATCCAGAGGCTGACACTGCCTTGGCTTAGCTTAAGTATCTTATCCGTGGGCTTGCTTGAGGGCTCGAGTTCCAATGTTAAGTCGAAACTTAGATCGGAACTTGTACCGGAAGATTGGTGGACCTCAGCGCAAATGGTATGGGTGCCCGCAGAAAGAAGAGCTTGAGGCGGAGCCACTGTTTTCCACTCGTTCTCATTTGAAATGGTGGCGGTTGCGTAGCTTTGGTAAGTTGCATTCTTTGGTAGGTTTACATCCCTGTAAATTTCTTCCCCATCCAAGTAGATGGCTATGGCATCATCACGCTTGAACAAGAGCTTGGCAGACTGGGGTTGGGCCCCTTCCTGTAGGGAGAAGGTTTTGCGGAAGTAGTAGGATGGGAACTTATTCGTATTTTCACCATAAAGAAGGGTGGTGTTTTCATCATTATCACCATATCCGAGTTCGGACGGGCCAGTTTTCCAGGAGGAATCATCGAAGTCGGTATTTTCCCACGAGGTTCCGGGACTCTGTCCGGTATCCAGATATTTCCAGTTTGATCCGGATGCGATGAGTGGAGGCAGGAGATCAACGTAGTCATCCTTCCCATCGAACTCGAGTGACCTTCCCTGTATTCCTTGCTTCCATATAGGGCCTGCAAGTATGGCGCTGAACTCATTCCCGGAAGCATCTGCAGTTTCCATACCGCTGTTTTCATCGAGTTTCCACCAGGCAACAGGCTGGTCGGCGGGGTCATCAATATCGTTGGCAAGATCAACCTTGATTGTTATTTCATCAAAGGTGCCATAGCCTCCCTCATCGCTGGCGGTCAGGCGCAGGATGTAAGTGCCAGGAAGTGAGAAGCTTGCCCCGGTGGTTTTATTATTGGCATCATCAAATGTTACCACGCTGTTTTTTGGGCTGGAGATCATGGACCAACGGGTGCTGAGAGTACCTGATAGAGGAGGCTCGGAAGATGCGTGAGTGGTGCCTTCCAGTATTAGCCCGGAATTCTGATGAATGATAGCGGTTTCAATTGAGGGGGAGGTGATGGTTACAAGTGGAAGAAGGATTACCACGCTCTCTTTTTTTTGGTTTCCGGCTGCATCCGCCACTACATATTCTATTTTGGCCAATCCCTTGGCATCTCCCTTAGGCTCGAATTTCAGAAATCCGTTCTTCACATTCACTTTTTCCCCATCCACAAAGTAGGGGCTTGTTTCCTCGGTTAGCGTGCCTTTGTCCGGGTCCAGCAGGGTTGAACTGATGAGCTGGAATCCATTCGGGTAAAGGAGCGTCCCGGTTGCGCCTTTGCCGTTTGTTCCAACACCAAGGACCGGGCGAATCTGTTGGGCACTTCGAGTGCCGGGAATTTCATCATTCAGCAGCGGGTTGAAACGGAATTCCTCTTGGGTGGTATCATAGACAAAGATGTCTGATCGGGTTTGAGGGCCAGCTTCCAAATAGGTTATTTCCACGGTCTGGTCGGTATTATTTTTTCTATAGACAAACGAGTCCGTGCCGGTTGCATTTGCATTCACTCTGATGATGATTGCCTTCTTGTCGTCCCCGGTACGGTCGGCACGCGCTTTTTGCGGTTGGCTCTTGACTGTAAGGTCTCCACTGCCGGTCGGGTAGTGTATATGAGAGTCTCCTGGGCGTAAAGTAAGCTTCAGATTTCCCGGGGAGGACTGAACCTTAATGGCAATGTCTCCCTTGTGGAGCCATCCATCGCCACTATTCCCAACATCGCCCTGCAGGCTGTAACTGAACCATGCGTGCCCGGTATAGTCGTTGCTTGGGATGAAGGTAACTTCACCACCGCTGACACTGGCTGTTCCTGCCCCGATGGGGAAAACCGGTCCCAGTTCCGCTATTCTCAATCGGTTTTCCTTCCCATTGAGGACAAACGTCTTGTCATTATCCATTGGTTCGAGAGTTACCGCTTGACCCTTGATGGTTTGGGCGGAATCGTTTTTCGCAAATGGAATCTCTTCCGGGTGCCGCAGTGTTGCAGGTCCATTCAACCGGCTTTTGGAATGGTTGTACATTTTTTTTGCGGAGGTTTCTCCTTCATTGACTTTCTTGAAGAAGTCGCGTTCTCCGCGTTTCCAACTCGAGTTCATGATGCCACCACTACTATGGCCTGAACCAAAGTTATGTCCCATTTCGTGACTCAGCAGGGCGTGATCATAACCGGGGCGGACAATACTGTAGCTATGTCCGCCTTTGAGTACACCCACATACCCTAGACCAAGAGTGCTTCCGGAAAGACCATTCCCTACTTTTGTGCCGAGGGTTCGAGGGAACTGGTTGCGTGGTCGCTGGTTCTCTGCCCAGGTTCGAAAATCCCCCAAACTGGCAGGAATATCATCATATTCATCCGTTTTGGGCGTCATAATCAGCTCTTGCACGAGGATCCGGGTCCCAATCTGGTTCTCATAAATTGAGGAAATATTGGCCATGCGGCAAAGTTGAAGAGATGCCTTTCCCGTTAGGTTTTCGATTGCGTCGATGCCAGTGGCTTCCTTGTCCATAACCACAAGCATAAGGGCATCTTTAAGGGAAGCTTCGTAGGATTGTCCTCCAATGATGGTATCAATAATTTTGCTGTAGCTGCCGGTTGCAGGGTCTTCCCCTCCCTGGGCCAGGACTGGTGGTATTATTTCCACAGTCTCTGGAGGATTATGTTGGGTGAGGATTGCTGAATCGGCTGTGGAGACGGCTGCAATTCTTTTGCGTGGGTCCATTCTGCAGGAGTAGGGGACTTTAGGCATGGGCCATAGTCGTTGTTCAAGCAGTCCGGTTTGAGGGTCCATGGTGATCTCCCGAATGTTGCCTTTGGGATCATTAATTACGGCGGCGAAACTATTCCCCACTATGGTAAAGAACGCCCGGATGCCGGAAGTGATGGTGCTGGGGTTCCCTGACGGATGTTCTGGGAAATGATAACCTTCATAAACCATGGGCTTGACATGGAGTTTGTTGTCTCGGGCTTTGCCAATGGTGACCTGGAAGTCCTCGGAGACTGCAAGCCGTGGTCGCATCCAGTAAGTCTCTGAATTCCCGTTGGGATTCAGGATTGTAATCGGCTGTCCTTTGTTCAGCGCTTGGGCAAGGGATTCCCAGCTGGATTTTCGGGGAAGGAAAGTCGAAGTTTGATTTAATACCACATTTTTTTTGTCATCCCTGGCTGGATTTTGCTCCGGTGTAACAAATACGGCATCTTCGGAAGGTTCCATTGTCTGGACAAAATCCAGCCCAAGTCTTTGCTCGGTTGGCAAAAACAACAAGGCACTCAGCAAAAGCAGGAGAGCAAGGGGTAGAATGATCCTTTTTGGCTGCATTCGTAATTGACCACTCTTAATTTACTAAGTTACGCTTTTTGCGCAAATGTTTTCTATCATTCGACAAACTATACCCTCAAGGCTCCTGCTGGCAGGATTCATTCAATTGGTGGGTGCTTTTTTATTGGCTGATGCTCACGAGTTGACGCGCTGTCGCGTCTGCTTCGGCAAGGTGAGCGTGAATGCAAAAGTATGTGTCCATTGTGGCGAACCTGAGTTTAGTTCGGATCTGGCATTGATTGAGGAAAACCACTTGCAGGACCGGCTTGGTGTTTTCTACGCAATCAACGGGGAAACCCCGTTTACCGGTTTGGTTGCTGAAGGCCGTTATACCAATGGTGTTCCCAAGGCCCGGCAGGAATATAAGGACGGCAAGCGTCATGGCCAAAGGATGAAATGGTATGAAAATGGACAAGTTATGCAGATCAGTTTCTATGAGGACGGGGAACTCCATGGTCTTATGGAGGAATGGTATGAAAATGGCCTTAAGATGGCTCAGGGAAACTATGGCAATGGGATGCTTCAGGGGGTCGTTCGCCGGTGGCATATCAGTGGCGAATTGGAAGCAGAGTATCCTTATAAGGATGGCGAACTCCATGGCATTCTGATTCAGTGGAGTCGTCAAGGACGCATGATCTCAAAGAAGGAGTATGAGGATGGAAAGATCAAGGCCCGCCTCGCACTCGATCTCCCTCCCTCCAAGGCAAATGACGATCAGAAACAGGCCCTCCCTCCCCTTAAATTACAAAAAGAGGACGAGAGAACAAACCGTTTTGATAATCTCCCCAAGCCTTGACCCCCCTATTGATATCCGGAAAAGTTCTTCAGGAGCGCGGCTATGGTTTTATTCTCCTAATGCGGTGATTTAAAGTGTCTCCTGTGTAAATGTATCCGTCTGGTCCCACGCATATTCCGTGTGGCCTTCCAAACATTGCCTTCCCTGCGGCAATCGTGTCACCGTTGAACCCTCGTCCTTTGGGACCATAGCCTGCCAATGAAGAAAGGAGACCACTTTGTAGATGGATGCAACGAATTGCCTGATTCTCCGTGTCGACCACGTATACATTCTTCTCCTTGGCATCAACCACGATTCCCTTTGGTCCGTTGAATTCTCCTTTTGTTGCGGGCCCCCCATCTCCTGAAAACCCTTTTTTTCCGGTTCCGGCTATATGATGAATAATCTCTGTTTTCAGGTCAATTTTCCATATACTGTGTCCTTCCCTTAAGGCCACCCAGAGAATTCCTGGAGTAAGGTACAAGGCGCGTGGACCAATTATTGGAATGCCCGGGCCCACCTTGGTTTTATCTTTCGGTAGCTTTTTCTTTCCGTTGCCGGCAAAGGTTTGGACATTTCCATTTGCCAAATTAAGTCTACGGATTCGGTGATTACCAATATCGGCGATGTAGAGGTGCCTGTTTGCTTCGTCCAGTGCAATACTGTGTGGACGGTTGAAAGTGGCTTTTTTGGCTGGGCCATTATCTCCAGAGTAGCCCTGTTCCCCCGTCCCTGCAAGAGTCTGTATGCGTCCGCTCTTTTTCTCAACCCTGCGGATAATATGGTTCTGCATCTCCACAAAATACATATTCCCCTCTTGATCAAAGCGTACTTCATACGGTTCATTAAGGTCTGCCTTTATACCTGGGCCACCATCCCCAGTGTACCCCTTGGTTCCCGTGCCGACAACGCATTCAACCTCTCCGCTTTTCAGGTGAACCGAAAGGATTCTATGGTTGCCGACTTCTGTTACATGAAGCCTCCCATTCGGCCCGAATTCCACCCCGAACGGATCGGCAATATTCACTTTTTCGACTGGCCCTCGATGGAGATTCAATTCCTTACGACCGGTCCCGGCCACAGTTTCAACAACCGGTGTTGCAAGTATAACTGAATGCAGAAAGAGTAGGGCAAATAGCAGGTTTAAATTCATGGGTTCAGCTGTTCCTGGAATGACTTTTATTCTTGTTAGACCGCGACTGGATATATTCCTCCACTTTGTTGAATACTTTCTTGCTGATCAACATCAATGGGTGTGCGGGTACCCAGACTTTTTCGTTCCGGGCGATACGCCATACAGAGCTTGATGGTGGTAGGATAATGGCATCGAAAGGGGTCCAGATGGATAGCGGTTCCAGCGGTGACAAACATGACTCCTTTTGTTCAAGGTTCTTCAGGAATTTACTGCCTTTTCGCATGTCTTTTAACCCTTTTAGGGGTAGGGACCATGCCAGTTTGCTCCCGTTGTTCGGGGCGGATAGTATCGTGAAGGATAGAATCCGTTTCAAGTCAGCCATCTCCTGCAGGTAATGTCGGGAAATCAAACCGCCCATGCTGAATCCGAGTACATGGAAGTCTTCATCAATCGGGACGTTCTTTTCAATGTAACTCTCAAGTTTCCCCGCCAAATCGACGAGGGATGCACTCCCGGTTGCCGGTCGCAAATTTGGGGTAAATACCTTGTGCCCCAATCGGAGGAATCTTCTCTTCATCAACCAGAAGACCCGGCCCGTATCAAAAATCCCGTGCACAAGAATAATATTCATGGCTTGCGGGAATCGGCCTTAAATGCGTTGCGAATCTCCTCCGCCCATATTTTGTACCCATTGGTGTTCAGGTGAAGTTGGTCCTTGGCGAAGATACCCGGAAGTGGCTTCCCATCTTCACCAAGCATCCTTTTCGGGATATTCCCCACGAAGAATATGTCTTCCTTTTTGCAATATTCTTGGATGAGTTTGTTCCCGTTCTGATATTGAGGCCAGAGGTTCCAGCGCTTGGGGTTTGGCTTCATCGGTATGTAGTAAAGCCTGGTGCCTGGCAGAACCTTTCTGACTCGTTCCACAAAGATTTTACAGTTTGCAAGAGGCACTCCGATTGCCTCCCCGTGAGCGATGTCATTTTCACCGCAATAAATTACGATTCTGCTGGGTTTGTAGGGGAGGACGATCCGGTCCATATAGTGCAGGAGATCTGCTGTCCAAGATCCGCCGAAACCGCGGTTGAGTATCGTGGTTTTGGGGAAATCCTGGTTTAGGGATTTCCACTTTTTTATACTTGAACTACCAATAAAAAGGGTCAGGCCTTTTGGTGGCGGATTCGTTCGATCTTGTGTCACCCATTTATCAATGACGCTGGCAAATCTTCTTGGGTCTGCGGCATCGAGTCGGGAGGACTGGAGAAGCAGGTTCCAAACAATGAAGAATACGTACAAGTGTCGGGATGTATTTTCCATCATTCAATTCATGAGGTTCTACGTTCTAATGGCAATTGGTTTTCTGTTCATCTTGAACGAAAATCTATAAGCATGAGTCAAAAACAATTGGTATTTTTGATATGTCTTTATTCCCGGAAATTCGGCAGTTGATTCTAAAGCTTTTGCAGGTGATGTGCGTTTTGCCTCTCCTGCATTTAGAGGCTGCCAAGCGCCCCAATGTCTTGGTGATTCTGGCGGATGACATGGGAGTCGGTGATGTGCGCTCTTTAAATAATGAATCAAAGATTCCAACGCCCAATATGGACCACCTTGCTACGGAGGGATTGGTTTTTCAAGATGCTCATTCGGCATCTTCAATTGGAGCACTTGCACGTTATGGAATGATGACGGGGCGTTATTGTTGGCGGAGCGACCCAACATGTCGCGATGTAATGGGCTTTGATCTGCCACTTATCCCTGCGGGACGTGTGACACTTGGTGACCTCTTTAAGCAAAAAGGTTATCGTACGGCTTATTTTGGAAAATGGGGCCTTGGGCTTGGTTGGATTACTCGTGATGGCAAACCGGGCAAATGGGATCATGGGTACAATGGAACCGGCGAAAGCCTCAATATTGATTTTAAAAAGCCTGTAACTGGTGGCCCGAAAACATTGGGCTTTGACTACTTTTTCGGGATAGCTGCATCCTTGGATATGCCTCCCTATGCCTATATTGAGAATGACATCACAGTTGGTGTCCCGGATAAGGTGACTCGTGCGGGAGGTCGCCAGGGACTCACTGTTGATGGGTTTCGGGTGATGGAGGTCATGCCAAACCTCACCCAGAAGGTGGTTCGGTTTCTACAAGACCAAGGCAAGAAAGATCCGGGGGAACCGTTCTTTCTTTTTGTATCCCTCACGGCACCCCATACTCCCTTCGTCCCGACTGCAAAAGTGAATGGTCTGAGTCAAGCCGGGCGCTATGGCGATTCCGTGGCCATGGTCGATTGGTCAGTTGGGCGGATTCTTGATACTCTGAAAAAAACGGGACTGACGGAGGATACTCTTGTTTTGCTTACCAGTGACAATGGATCATTAATGTCCAATGAGGAAATGGAACCTGATTTTGGCCATCGCCCAAGCTACCTTTATCGAGGTAAAAAGGGAGACCCATGGGAGGGGGGGCATCGAGTGCCACTTCTGGTCAAATGGCCAGGAGAAATTGAGCCAGGGACTTGCCAAGAGGTGATTTCTCAAACTGATTTCCTTGCCACGTTTGCGGAAATCCTGGGAATGGATCTTCCCGAAAATGCGGGGGAGGATAGCTTGAGTTTTCTTCCGATATTGCAGGGAAAGACTTTTGAGAAGCCAATCCGCGAGGCTATTATCCACAACGCCAGTCAAGGTTCATTTGCCATCCGGGAAGGGAAGTGGAAGTTAATACTTCCACCTGAGCATGTAGACCCTGCAGTTTCGGATGCTTCTCGCATCGGCCAACTTTACAACTTGGAGACTGACATTGGCGAGCGGAGTAATCTTTGGAAGAATAATCCTGCGCTTGTGGAACGTCTCAGAAAACTTCTGGAAAAGTCTCGTTCTGAGGGGAAAACCCGAAAAGCATCTTAATCCGATTCTTGAATTGTGTGCCCGGGGTGTCCTTTGGGGAACTTTCTATCTGGTCGAGTCTTTGGGGGACGTTGCCATGTGCCTGAAGATTATCAATATCACAAATCCAACAAGCATTCCCGCCACAATTGTTCCTGCGTTTAACCATCCGGTTTTTGCAGTCCACACAATCGAATACCCCAAGCTTCCGGCCAGCAGTGCATAGAAGGCAAAAGGCAGAAATGTCTTGCGGATGATCAAGCCTTCTTTCCCAACCAAGCCGACGACAGCGGAGGCCGCAACCACATTGTGCACGCAGATGATGTTGCCAGCTGCTCCACCCACGGCCTGAAGGGCTACAATCCATGTTGGGTCTACACCAATTCGTTCACCGACACCATGCTGAAATAGTGAAAACATCATGTTTGAAATAGTATTGCTTCCAGCGACAAAGGCACCGAACCCTCCAATAAAGGTCGCAAAAAACGGCCATGCACTTCCAACTGTTCCTGCAATACCTTCGGCCAGTGCGATGGGCATTCCTTCAAAGCCTTCTGTGCCCCCGCTTGAGTTAATGAACACTTGTACCATCGGTACCGTGAAGATGAGTGCCACGGAGGCCTTGATCATCGTTTTGACGGAATCTTTCCATGCGCGTTTATAGGCTTCTCCTGACATTTCGTGGAGCAGGCAGGCGACAAGTGATACGATTAGAAAAATGGTTCCCGGCAAGTATAGAGGCTGAAACGTGGCTGAAATATCTGTTCCAAAAAGATTGCCAGATTTGATTTCCCACGACTTCAGGAGATTCAGGAATGGCAGGCTTTTTAGGCGAGTCAGGACAAGTAGTGCTGCAATCAACACATAGGGCATCCATGCTTTCCACATTGGCATGGTTGAGGGGATGTCTTTGGGGTCCTCAAGACTGACATTTCCCATCCATTCGGCATCCCATTCATTTTTTAGGGCAAAATCCCAAGGCTCCTTGTTCTTGGGGAGCAGGAATCCCGCTTTTGCTGATGGAACAACGATTGCAAGGCCAACGAGGCTTCCTATGAGTGAGGGGAATTCAGGACCCAGGGTGTGGGCAACAACTACGTAGGGAATCGTCATGCAAAGTGCCGCAAAAAAAGCGAATGGCCAGATTTCGAGTCCCTCCCGAAAGCTCCGGTTCCTACCGAAAAAGTGCGTCATCACACATACCACCAACAATGGAATGAACGTTCCACAAGCCGCATGCAGGATTGCCACTTTCTGGCCAATCCCCGAGAGGAACAAATCCCAGCCAATCTCTGTCTGTCCTCCCTTTAGTGTAGACAATCCTTTATTTACCCCGACCAGGATTGGTGTGCCGACAGCGCCAAATGAGACTGGTGTGCTCTGGATCATCATTCCTGCTGTGACCGCCGCCATGGCTGGGAAGCCTAATCCCACGAGTAAAGGAACGGCCACAGCGGCCGGTGTCCCAAATCCAGCAGAACCTTCAATAAATGCACCAAAAAGCCAGGCAATGATGATGACTTGGACACGTCGGTCCGGTGAGATATTTGTGAATCCTCGGCGAATGATTCGAAGCGCACCACTTTCACGAAGGGTGTTCAGTAGGAGTATCGCTCCGAAGATTATATAAAGTAGTGTCCCTGCAATGATTAGGCCCTTTACGCTACCTGCTGCCACTTGTGCCGCTGGAACCTGCCACACCCCAAGTGACAATATCAGGACGGTAATATATGAAAGTGGCATTGCCCGGCTTGCAGGCCAACGTAGCACCACTAGGAAAAGTCCCACCACCAAGATGGGCAGTAGTGCAAGAAATGCGAGGGTGGTCGGGTTCATAAAGGGATTCCGCCTCGAACCCCCTGATCTGGCAAGATTCTTTTAAGAGGCGGAAGCGGATTCGATTGGGAACTCCATTGCATCCAGTACGGCGTCCCACAAGTGGGCGCGCTTCAGTAATTCTGTCTGCGCACCCTCAAGTATGTCCTCTGCTTTGCCGCTGTCTGTCTCTATGGTTTTCGCCAGCATTTGTAAGGCGAGTGGGCCATGCTGCTCACTATCGACTTCAATGTGCCTATCAAGATAGTAAATCAATCTTTCAAATTCGTCGGGATTGGATTTTCCCAACGAATTAACAAACTGCACGAACATATCCGGGATCAAGGTTTCTCTTCCAAATGTAAAAGCTCCAGCGATGTAGGCGAGGCTCTGATTCTCGATTGCATCCAGGGTTTGCCTTACGAATGCTGAAGCGGCAGCGGGTGCACCGCTGTTTTGGAGGCTACCCTGCCAGGAACGTCCTGC
>JABJCN010000041.1 GCA_018668635.1 Opitutia bacterium | reverse complement strand
TGCCCTGACTGACGATGGCCAAATCGTTGTCATCGAGGCAACGCCCAAAGCATACAACGAACTGGCACGTGTAAAACCGATCGCAGGGAAATGCTGGTCTACTCCAATCCTTAGCGGTGGTCGAATCTATGCTCGCAGCACCAAGGAGGGTATTTGTCTGGACGTTTCCGGCGGTTGAGCCCTGCTTCATTTTGCATATATGAGCCGTTCAATTCAGGAGGTTACCGAGGCAATCAAGGCCTTCCGTGACGAACGAGACTGGATGCAGTTTCACAACCCCAAGGACATGGCGACCGCTCTTTCCATCGAGGCCAGTGAACTCCTTGAGCATTTTCTCTGGAAGACGACGGATGAATGTGAAGAGCGAGTTGAAAGTCATCGTGAGGCCGTGTCAGAGGAAATCGCAGATATTGGCTGTTTTCTTTTCGAATTGGCGGACAACCTGGGTCTCGATCTCGGTGAAGTTATTCTCCAAAAAATCCAGAAGAACGCCCAAAAATATCCGGTTGCCAAGGCCAAGGGCAGGCACACCAAATACACGGAGCTTTAAACCCTATATCTCAAAACAGGCAATCGCACCCGGACTATTTCCCGGTCACTACGAGCAAAAATAGAATCCCTCGAATAAGCCGTGTGCGTCCAGGTTTTGCCAATAATCTGCATCCTTGATTTATCATTCTCCTCCATGTCCATTGTGTAGATACGTTCATCGGCCAGAGTATCCTCGGTCCAATCCGTGCCTGCCAAATGCGCTCAAGGCCTTCCTCTGGAAAGGGTTTGATTCCTTTTACTGGCCATGTGCCACCACCACCTGGGACCATTCTCCCCGGAGGGATGTCTCCAGGAATAACAGCAAAAATGTGATGATTCTAACCCACATGAAAGTGTTGGATAATATCCTCAAATTTAGGAATTCGAAGTCGCTTTCCAACATTTTCAAGATTTTGGACTTTCAAAAAGTCTCCCCGCTCCATCTTGCGAAGAGTTCTTTTCTGGGTGGTATTTAGGTTCCGAAACAGTAACTCGTAAACATGTTCTTGCCCGTCACTAGCCACACCTGTCATCAGGAAATGCCCCTTCATTCGGCTCATGGGGGAAACCATGCGAAAATGCTCTTCGGTGGAAGGTGAGGCAGGGGGCGGGGAGGGGGAGAGGGAGATGAAGCTGTATTTTAATTCATGAATTTTTCGCTGCATTCGACGGTTTACATATTCCATTGAATTCGGCGGTCGCCATGCGCGGACTTCATGACACCAGAATTTTCCAGTTTCCTGAAATGGACAGGGGCCTTGGTGTAGGTAAGGTCCCCATCCATACAAATCTTCTTCATCCAATAGTCGGTCCGCGATATTTCGGAGGTTGCGAGACGTCTCTCTCAATGCAGGCTCCATTATTATTAGAAGCCCCTTTTTTTTGAGAAGCTTCCGGCACGCGGCCTTCAATTGTACCACGACATCTTCAATTGGTCTTCCAGCAAAGAACTCGTTTAGGCTAAAGCTAAGAAAAACAAGATCAAATCGTTGCTTACCACTGTAAAAAAAAGTGTCCCTGTGACGAAGGTTTTTTGCGTGTGTATTTATGCTTGAGCCTGGCCAGAGGCTCCTTAGGTCTGCATGGCTTCTACGCAAGGCATCCAATGCATGGGGGGATTGGTCAACCGCAGTTGCCTCGAGTTTAAGTTCTGGATTAAGAGTTGATAGGAGTTGGAGAGCACTTAGACTGGCGGACCCCGGGCCCGAACCGACATCCAGTATGGAGAGGGGTTTATTCTCCGGTATTTTCCAGTGGTGATACTTTATCGCCTCAAGTATAGGATACCTGATCCGAGCCCAGCTCTTGGGGTGGAAGTAAATGCCGTAAGCCAGTAGATGTCCGGGTTTTTTAAAATAATCTGGGAACCCCTTGTCCCGCTTGATGGTAAAATGATCGCTAAGGACAGAGGTGTTTCGATGCAGGTTTTCCAGAGTATGGACATCTGATAGTTCAACCTGCTCTTTCCACCAATCTTCCATGGCAAGAGGGTAGTGGCGTGCAGAGCTTGGCGGCAGGTCACTCATTTTTTGATAACTTTTGCGGATGTTCCCCGCAACTCAAGCAAAAGGGCCGGTGGATTCCACCGGCCCTTGGCTTTGAAAGGGTATTCAATGTGTTACAGTTTGCCTCCATAGATGGCGTTACGGCCAAGTTCTTCCTCAATTCGCAAGAGTTGGTTATATTTACATACCCGGTCAGTGCGGCAGAGGGAGCCTGTCTTAATCTGACCGGCATTTGTGGCCACGGCGATATCTGCAATCGTGGTGTCCTCGGTTTCTCCACTACGATGAGAGATAACGGCGGTGTATTGGGCTTCTTTCGCCATCTCCACCGAGTCGAGGGTTTCAGTGAGAGTCCCTATCTGGTTAACTTTCACCAAGATCGAATTGGCAACACCCATGTCGATCCCTTTTTTCAGAAACTGGGTATTGGTAACGAAAAGGTCATCGCCAACGAGTTGAGTTGTATTACCGATGGCATCGGTTAATTTTTTCCAACCATCCCAATCATTTTCATCGCATCCGTCTTCAATTGATTTGATTGGATATTTGGCCTGAAGGTCCTGGTAGAAAGTCACCATGTCATCAGAGCTACGGACTGCCCCATCACTCTTATCGAAAACATACTGGCCGTCCTTAAAAAATTCAGAGGAAGCGACATCAAGGGCAAACACGATATCACGTTCCAGCTCATAACCAGCTTCCTTGACAGCCTTTGCAATTACTTCAAGCGCGGCTTCGTTGGACTCGAGATTGGGGGCAAAACCACCTTCGTCGCCAACTGCTGTGGAAAGCTTGTTGGCCTTGAGTACCTTCTTCAGGGAGTGAAAGATTTCACATCCCATGCGAAGTGCTTCACGAAAAGAATCAGCGCCGACCGGCATGATCATGAATTCCTGTATATCAATCGGCGCATCTGAGTGTGCTCCCCCGTTCATTATATTCATCATGGGAACAGGAAGGACTTTCCCGTTGGCACCGCCGATATAACGGTAAAGGGGCAGTCCCATGTCCGCCGCCGCAGCATGTGCACTGGCCAGGGAAATTGCCAGGATGGCATTTGCGCCCAGAATACTCTTATTAGGGCTCCCATCAAGCTCCAGCATCTGTCTGTCTATACCAACCTGATCCTCAATATCCATACCTCCAAGGGCAGGCGCGAGGGTCTTGTGTACATTTTCAACAGCCTTAAGCACACCTTTACCCAGATACCGACTGGCGGGATCCACGACATCCCCGAGATCGCCGGCAGGGACGCTCCCATCACGAAGCTCAACTGCTTCATTGACGCCAGTGCTGGCACCGGAAGGAACAGCAGCGCGACCAATGGTACCGCTGTCCAGTTCAACATCCACTTCAACAGTGGGGTTTCCACGGGAGTCGATGATCTCTCGTGCGCGTATGTCAATAATGTTACTCATAGTTATATTTTTGAAAAGAGTTGGATTACCCGCAAAAGGGCAATCTGTTTGCCTTTCGTGTCTGGTGGTGTCAACCTGTAAAGCGAGGAATCACCTGCCATCAAAGCCATACTCCTGTAGCATTTCTCGAACAACATCTGCAAGGGAAGGCCTAACTGGATACTTGACCTGAGATTCGGCGCAACAGGTGATATAGCCTGCCACGGACTGGAGGTCGGGAATGGATTCCTTTGAAATATTACAGAAAAAGGCGGCGAATGCCTCGACCCATTCTTCAATAGGAAATACGGAGTCATCAATCCCGCCTGCCAGCCCGATAAAGGCAGTTTCAAAATCAGGGTAATTTCGAATTTGAGCCTCTATCTTTGCAAATTTTTCTTTTGAGGATGCAGCTTTTCGAAAGTGGCTCAGAAGTTTTTCCGGGACAGACATTTTAAAAATTCAGGTGACAGGACTTCAGGTGCTCTTTCTTGCCTGCATTCTCCAGGACGGGTTCTTCTATTCGGCAACGTTCTTCTACATGTGGGCATCGCGTATGGAAGGGGCAGCCATCAGGAGGATGGATGGGTGAGGGGACATCCCCCTCCAGTATTTGTTTGCTTGGTATATGTTCCGGGTCAGGAACCGGGATGGCCGTTAGCAATGCCTGGGTGTAGGGGTGTGCAGGTTTCTGATAGATGGTTTCTGCATCTCCGGTTTCCACAATACGCCCCAGGTACATTATGGCGATTCGGTCCGAGACATGCTTCACTACAGCCAGGTCGTGCGAGATGAAAAGATAGGTCAGTCCAAGTTCCTTCTGTAAGTCCAGCAGCAGGTTCAGAATCTGGCTTTGTATCGAGACATCAAGCGCAGAGACCGCTTCGTCACAGATGATAAGCTTGGGCTTCAATGCAAGGGCTCGGGCAATGCCGATGCGTTGCCGTTGCCCCCCTGAGAATTCAAAAGGGAACCGGTTGATGGAGGATTCTGGCAACCCAACTTTCTCAAGTAGTTCTTTAACCCATTTCCTTCGTTCCTCGCGAGTGCCAAGCTTATGGATGACATAGGGTTCCTCCAGGATGCCGCCCACTGTTTGACGTGGATTGAGGGATTCGTATGGATCCTGAAAGATCATCTGTATTTCCCGTCGGAATGGCTGGAGTTCCTTGCGTTTCAAGTCACCGATTTCCTGGCCTTCAAAGCGGATATTGCCTGCGGTGGGCTTATAGAGTCGGGCGATGGTCTTACCCAGGGTAGACTTACCACATCCACTTTCACCGACAAGACCCAGAGTTTCGCCCGAATTAATAAGAAGGTCCACACCATCAACAGCCTTACAGGAGTTGGTAGCCCTTTGAAAAATTCCGCCACGCACCGGGAAGTGAAGTTTTAGTCCGGTGGTTTCGAGGATGGGTGTGGCCTTTTCGCTCATTATTCTGTGCAGACCGGGCAGGCCTCAATCCAATGTCCGGTTTCAATCTCAATAAATTCCGGCCGGGCTTCCAATTGTGTTTCAGTGTGTTCCCTGCCACTTCTCGGCCCAAACCGGCAACCGGGACGTAGTTCCTTCAAGGCTGGAACCATTCCATCAATGGTTCGTAGGTGGGTCTTTGGCTGTCCATCCAACCGGGGTATCGAAGCCAGTAGACCTTGTGTGTAGGCGTGACGGGGATTGGCAAAAAGGGTTTTAACCGGTGCGCGTTCAACGACCCTACCGGCGTACATGACACAGACCTCATCGCAGGTCTCGGCAATGACGCCAAGATCGTGGGTTATGAGTGCCACCGCCATGCCAAGGTCACGTTGCAGGGATTTCATAAGATCCAAAATTTGAGCCTGGATTGTGACATCCAGTGCGGTGGTGGGTTCATCAGCAATAACGAGTTCCGGTCCGCAGGCAAGGGCGATGGCAATCACCACCCGTTGCCGCATGCCACCGGAAAGCTGATGTGGGTATTCACCGGCGCGAATCTCGGGGGAGGGGATGCCCACCTTGTCCAGCATTTCAACTGATTTTTTCCAGGCCTCCTCCTTGCTGGCTGTCTGATGCAGGAAGAAGACCTCGCTCAACTGGACACCGATTTTCTTGACCGGGTTTAGGGCCGTCATAGGTTCCTGAAAAATCATTCCGATACGGTTCCCGCGAACTGTGCGCATATCTTCCGCCGGGAGCTTTATCAGGTCAGTCCCATCAAATTTAATTTCACCCGAGGCAATGCGGCCCATCGGCTTGGGTAAAAGTCGCATGATGGAAAGGGCAGTCACACTCTTCCCGCAACCTGATTCGCCGACTATGCCAAGTGTGCGGCCGGCCGATATTTCCAGGCTGATTCCATCGACCGCGCGCACCGTCCCTTCGTCTGTGTCGAATTCCACACAAAGGTCACGGATTGATAAAAGCGAGGCAGATGGTGTTTCGGTAGACACGGAGGACGGCGGGGTGGACTTGCTTTTCGCAACGAAGCGGCTGGCCCGGTTACTTGGTCTTATGCTTTTCGTAGCTACGAATCTGCTTGGGAAAAGACTGGCCGTTCTTGCGGGCGTCAAGGGTCTCAGCCTTCTTTTTTTCATCTATCCAAAAGACGTGAAATTCCTCGACGTCGCGGGTTTCTTTCGGTCCCCAGTCGTCTGGAAATTCCATCCACCGCCAATGGCCATAGCGAATCCATGGTTTTTTCCAGCCCGGAATCCAGCTTGCATGATCATGGATTTGCTGTGCTAACTCGTGGGAAAGTTGGGTGATTTCCGATATATCTTCTGATTTCCGATATTGGTTAATTAACTGATCAATCTCTTTGTTTGCGGTTTGGGTGAAGTTATTAGTGTTGGTTTTGGTTGTTAGCTTGGCCTTCAGTGAACCATCAGCATTGTATTTGGAATCTCCCTCTTCTTTATAGGCATTATCTGAATGAAAGGGTTCCCAGAAACGTGGATACATTTCTACGGATACATTGAATGCAGTGAGAGCAACCTGGTGGTTTTTCTCGTTTACTTTTTTCCAAGCGGCAGTGCCTTCGAGGATTTCAAGGTTTAGCTCCAAGCCAGCCTTACGGGCTTCTTCCTTGAGGACCGTGATGACATTTTCCATTCTCTTGTAGCCTGTGGTCAATGTGATTGAAAGCCGTTCGTTGGTTTCCGGGTTCTGAAGGATACCATCTGATCCGCGTTTAGTATACCCGGCTTTGGCAAATGCTGTCTCGGCTTTTTCAATTGAGAACCCTCTCGCCTGCAGTTTTTGATGGCTGCGAGGCCCGTATCCGTCTGCAACGGTTCTCATGCGCTGGTAGTCACCACGAAAGACCTTGTCCAGAACGAGCTGAAAATTCATGGCATGGTGAAGGCCCACCCGTAGATCCAAATTGTCAAGCGGAGTCTTCCCTGCATTGATGCGAATAGCCCATGATGGTCGCGGAATTTGGTTATAAAACGTTAGTTTATGGATGTAGCCATTGGTTACCTCTGGCGCACTATCAGGAAGTTTGTCGTACCAAAACTCAGGTAATCCAAGACCGTGAATATCAAGATCACCCTTCCGGAAAAGTTCAAATACCTTGTTTGGATCACGTACCACAGAAATTCGTATGCGTTCCGGATTGAAACGATTGCGGTAGAAAGGTTTTTCATCGGCCCACCAGTCCTTGACCCTGGTTATTGTTATCGCCTTACCCTTTTCGATATTTTCCTCAAGAACTTCGTACGCGCCAAGGGTTGGCTCCATTTTCCACTGGTAGTCTTGCAGGTATTCGTCATCTAATTCACCGTAAAAGTGCTCGGGTATTGAACGGATACTCACGCGTTCAAGCATGTCTGGCTTGGCTTTATAGAATGAAATGGACAGGGCTTCCTTGCCAAAGAGGGTAATATTGGTGAATTTATCTTTTCCGTAGAAGTCATTGTACCAGGGTGCATTTATGTGCTTGTTACGCATGAAATAGAAGGTGTAGAAAAAGTCTGAGATACGTAGTGGTTGCCCATCGCAATATCGTGCATCTGTATCGATTTGGAAGAACGCAGTGTGCCCATCTTCGCTGACGGCCCATTGCTTTGCGGTCCCTGGAAAGTATCCGTCTGAATTAGGATGGTTTTGTATAAGGGGGATGGAGTTATAATCGTGAATGTAGCCACGGAATGATCCGTTCGCATCAGGCCCGACAAAGCGCAAGGTGCGGGGAAAGTCATTCTCATACATATTCCAAGTACCACCACGCTTGGCCTTGGGTGAGGAGAAAATTGCTTCATCTTCACCATTTTCCCATTTCAGGTCCTTGGGCAACTCGTTCAACGTTTTTACACTAAAGGCGTCCGGGTGCTTGAGGTAAAATTCAAGCACGCCTTCCTCGGAATGAGCAATGAGTGGATGGGGGTTGCCGTTGGCATCTACAAGTCCGCTGGCAACGAGCTTGCCTTCGGTGTCCTCAGCCACCAGGTCGGCAAAGTTGGCCGGGATGAAGGTTTTTTTTGCCGGGCCTGACCGTGGCTTCTTGTCCCCGCCACCACAGGCGGTCAGGCTCAATGCCATAATTATCAGCAGGGCATGGAGTAGAATGGTTGTTGGGTAGGTATTTTGTTTGTGCATTGGTTCACTCATAAGTTGCAAATTTTTTCGGGTCGAAGGCTTCTCGGACAGCTTCGCCCACGAACGTTACCAAAGTCAATGTCACAACCAGTGACAGGAAGCCGGAGGCAACAATCCACGGTGCTTCGCGCAGGTTGTCCACACCCTGCTTGAGAAGCTCTCCCCAGCTTGGTGTTGGAGGAGGTAATCCAAAGCCGAGGAAATCGAGTGCAGTTATAGAGGATATGGCCATGGCCACGGTAAAAGGGGCGAAGGTCACAAGGGTTGAGATCACATTTGGAAGAAGGTGCTTAAAGATGATTCGCCCGGGGCCAGCACCAAGCACATTGGCAGCGGCCACATAGTCGCGCGCCTTTTCCTTATAGACCGCCGCGCGAACGTAGTAGGTCATGCTGGTCCATGAAAAAAGCACCATAATCAGCAGCAGAATACCGATCCTCATCCAGCCCGGTAATCCGGCGGGGACCAATGCCACAATGATTATGACCATGTAAAGAAAGGGGATGTTGGCCCAGATTTCGACCAGACGTTGGCTCAACAGATCCACCACTCCGCCGAAGTAACCCATGAGACTGCCAACGGTGACTCCAATCAGATAGGTCAGCACAAGGAAGCCAAGTGAGAATATCATGGCTATGCGAAACCCATAGAACAGTCGGGCGAAGATGTCTCTGCCAGTCTCGTCGGTCCCGAGCAGGTGGCGGTTCTGGACGCTGGGAGCGGAGAGTCGCCCGGCTGTCTTGGTAAAATCATTCTCATATGCGTCGTAGGGAACGAGGGGCATCAGGACCCAACCACCAACGCCCTTTGCCTTAAATACCTCCTCGAGTTGGCGGTAATTAACCTCGTAACTGTACTTTTGCCCAGATTCCGCCTCTAGGCCAAAGTACTCGCCACTATAAAATTTTCCATAGACAGGGAAGTGAAGCTTCCCGTCATAACTCACGACCAGTGCGCGCTTGTTAACAAGCAACTCCCCAATCAGGCTTGCCACGAATGCCACCACCAAGGCCATAAATGACCAGAACCCCCGCCGGATTGAGCGAAACCGCTGGAGTTTCTTGCGGGTGAGTGGGTTGAGTTGGATGGCCATGGGTCTTTGCAGTTTAGTTGAAGCGTACGCGCGGATCAACCAGTGCCACCAGCAGGTCTGAAAGGATATTACCCAGTAGCATCAGAGTTGCACTTAGAAGGAGCACGCCCATGACAACCGGGATGTCCCGATCGATTACGGAGTTGAACCCAAGGAGCCCAAACCCATCAATGTCGAAGATGGTTTCTATGAGGAAGGAGCCTGCAACAAAGAGGGTGATCTGGTGTCCCACGTTTGTGGCGATCGGGATCAGGGAATTGCGCAATGCATGTTTTCGGACAGCATTCTTGAAGGTGACACCCTTGGCCATTGCAGTGCGTACATAGTCGGCGGCCAGATTATCCATGAGATGGTTTTTCATAAGCATGGTAACGAAGGCAAAACTTCCGATAAGGTAACAGCACAGAGGCTGGAATGTGTGTGCGGCCAAATCCGCCAACTTGCCCCATGCGGAAAGTTCATCGTGGTCGATGCTCGTAAGTCCACCCATTGGCAACCACTCCATCTCCACTGAAAAGAAAAGCAGTAGGAGTGAACCCAGGGCGTAACCCGGGACAGCGTACCCTATGAAAATCAGTACTGAGCTGGAGTTGTCCATCCAGGTATTGTGGCGCACGGCCTTGAAGATGCCCAGCGGGATGCAGACTGCGTAAGTGATTATAAATGTAAGTAAGCCGAAATACGATGAGATGGAAAGGCGTTCAGTAATGACTTTTACCACAGGTTCGCCGTATCGGAATGATTTACCGAAGTTTCCCTGTAATACCCCGGAAAACTTTCGCTGGAACAGCTCTGCTGCCGGAGGTTTGTTTGGTTTCTCCGGATTCGGCGATCGCATCTGTACGTGCCATTTGCCGGTCACTTGTTCCGGGTTTGAGATTTCAACATATCCCGTAACATAGCGCTTAAGCTTGATGGTTTGTTTTTCCCGTGAATCTGAATCTCTTTGAATCCGCACTCGGGTTCGTGCGGACATTGCGCCATCGTCAAAATCGATCAACTTGAACCCCACCTCTCTCTGCAGCACCCCCAGCCAAATTAGATAAGCATGGAAGATGGGTTTGTCGTACCCGTAGAGTCGCCTGAGCTCTTCCATTTGCTCCTCGGATATTGCCTGATCCGTCCCTCCATCTCCAGCACTGCTTCCATCCTCGCTCATTTGGCGCATGCTTTGGACTGCCTGCTCCAGTGGGCCTCCCGGAGCCAGTCTTGTCACGCAGAATGCCAATACCGTAATCCCCAGCAAAGTCGGGGGGATCAATAAAAGGCGTCGGATGAAATAATCCCGCATGATTTGGTATCAGGAAAAGAGCACCTGCGTCCGATTTCAAGACACGGTTTGTATCAGGAACTTGAAATAGGATAAAATCTATTGTGGAGGTTTATAAAAATCACATTCTGCCGTGCTCATTCCGGGGGTGGGCCTTTTCGGTGTTGGCTGGCTTTTTTCCTGCTTCGGGAGAACTGTTTTCCGCGCTTGAAATTTTTACGACTGGGTGGCCGCCCCCGATCTCTGCTGATGTCTATTTTTTGTCCACGCACCCAAATTTTCTTCAAGCAATTAAATATTTCCTTGGGCATACCTTTGGGAAGGTCAATTAGTCCAAAGTCCTGAAATAATTGGATTCTCCCGATATTTCTTGGGTCAAGTCCGGCTTCATTGGCCAAGGCGCCAACCAAGTCTCCTTTTTGAACGCCATTACCCAGACCCACTTCTATGCGGAAGGTTTCAAAATTAGGATCCACCTCATGTTTGCCGCCTGGTTTTCTTTGACGCTCTTCTTTCCTACTGGAATTATCAAATTTTGGTGCTTCCTTGATCCGAAAAGGTTTTCCATCAGCACCCAGGTAGGCGAGGGCGGCGGCAATCTTAAGCGGTTCGGTCTCCGGATTATTTACACTATATTCACCCAAGATCTCCAAATATTCGGAGAGGTCCTTCTCCAGGCTTTTGTCAATGGTTTCAAAAAAGGTTTCCTGTTTGCTTTGATTGAGTTCCTCAGCGGAGGGAAACTCGTAACGCTCACATTTAATTTTGAGCGTATGCTGAACAGCAGACAAGATACGGGTCTCTCGCCCGCATACAAAAAGAATGGCATCACCAGTACGGCCAGCCCTGCCAGTCCGACCAATGCGGTGAACATACGACTCGACATCGAACGGAGCATCATAGTTTACAACATGGCTGATGCGGTCCACATCGAGACCTCGTGCGGCAACATCTGTAGCCACAATGATATCCAATTTTCCCGACTTGAGTCGTGCGACGGTTTTTTCGCGTAGACTTTGGGACATATCACCATTCAGCGTTTCCGCATTATAGCCCTGAGCCAATAGTCTTTCTACAATTTCCCCAGTGGCGACTTTGGTCCGTGCAAAAATAAGGACAGCATCATAAGACTCAATTTCGAGCAGGCTTTTCAGGGCTTTTGATTTTTCCGCCTGTCGGAGCTTTAGATACCTCTGGCGAATATTCGGCATCGTCTTTGCCTCCAGGCGTATGGTCACCTCAGCCGGGTCGTTAAGATATTTTTCAGAGAGATTTCGAATAGGCCGTGGCATTGTGGCCGAAAACAATGCGGTCTGTATCTCCTTTGGTGTATGCTCCAGCAACCATTCCACATCCTCAATAAAGCCCATGCTCAGCATTTCATCTGCTTCATCTAGGACCAATGCCTGCAGTTTTTCCAAGTTGAGTGTGCCACGCTTTATATGGTCCATGACTCTTCCTGGTGTTCCGACAACGACATGGACACCTTTTTTTAATGATCGCAACTGCCCCCCGTATTCTGTGCCACCATAAATTGGAAGGACACGGAGACCTTGCATTTTTTGACCAAAACTTTCAATGGCTTCAGCAACCTGAATTGCCAATTCACGAGTGGGTGCCAGACAGAGGATTTGCGGTGCGCGTAGTTTTGTGTCCAACCGTCCTAGTAATGGTAGGGCAAAAGCAGCTGTCTTTCCAGTCCCTGTTTGGGCAACTCCAAGCAAATCGCGTCCTTCTGCCAGATATGGAATGGCCTTTTCCTGAATCGGCGATGGTGTCTCATAACCGATTTTTTCTATCGCCTCTCGGATAACAGGGCTCAATGGTAAATCGAGAAAGCCTCCGGTTTTAGTTTGTGGATTTTCTTCCAGATTATCTTCGTGCATTAAAGGTTCCTTATGGGTGTTTTGGAAATGATTAAACCGTATGTAAATTTCTGCTCTTGTCCTGCATCGAGACCTGAGAATTTCTCATTAAGCGATACTCAACCAATTGGCGCATTTTAAATTCCGCCACATGAAAACCCTAATCCTTATGGAACTTTCCAGAAATGGGCGAGGGTTAAAACGGCTACTCGCCTTCAAATCCTCTATGAAATTTCTTAAGGAAAGGCAAAATGATACTTCACACCAAAGCTTCAGTAACCCAGATTGGGTTGAAGCCATTTTTCAACTGCTTCGACAGAGATTCCTTTTCGCCCCGCATAGTCCTCAACTTGATCCTTGTTAATCAAGCCTACATTAAAATATCTGGCTTCAGGATGGCAGATGTATAAACCAGAGACGGAGCTAGGCGGGTTCATGGCGTAGCTTTCAGTAAGGGATATTCCAGTTCGTGTTTCAACATCGAGAAGATTCCACAGTGTTTCTTTTTCCGTGTGATCTGGGCAGGCGGGATATCCGGTTGCGGGTCGAATGCCCCGATATTTTTCCTTCAGTAAATCTTTCAGCGATAGACTTTCTTCTTTTCCAAAACCGCAGAAATCTCGGGCCTTCTTGTGGAGAAGTTCTGTGAGGGCCTCAGCCATCCGGTCTCCAAGGGCCTTTATTATGATGGATGAGTAGTCATCGCCCTCTTCTTGGAAGGTCTTGGCAAATTGATCGACTTCAAAACCCATTGTTACCGCAAAGCCACCGATGTAATCCGGTTGCCCAAATTCCTTTGGTGCCACGTAGTCTGCGAGGGAGTAATGAGGACTTTCCTGCATCATCTCCCGCTGTTGGCGCAGGAAGTGAAATTGAGCGAGGATATCACTACAGGAGATATCCTCATATATTTCAACTGTATCTCCCGTGGCATTTGCGGGCCAAAACTTGAATATGGCTCTGGGGTTGAATTGTTTTTCTTCAATAATGCGTTGTAGAAGCACTTGTCCGTCCTCAAAGATTTCTTTTGCCTGCGCTCCAAATTTTTCACTTTCGAAAATTTTTGGATAAACTCCCCTCAAGTCCCATGCCCAAAAGTAGGGTGACCAATCAATGGCAGCGGCAATATCCTTAAAGGTGAAATCTTTAAAGTCCTGCAATTCCAGATTTGTAGGGATCGCGATATCACTCCAATCACAGTTAACACAGTTTTTACGGGCTGTTTCCAGACTGACAAACTTGATCTTGCCGGTTTTCTTTTCAAAGCGCTCACGTTCATCCTGTTGATTTTCCTGAAGCTCTTTAACGTAAGCATCTTTTCGGTCGGGACTTAGTATTTCGTTGCATACTTCGGCAGCAAGGGATGCATCCGCCACATGAATAACGGCACCACTATAGTGGGGTACAATTTTTACTGCGGTGTGGGTTTTGCTGGTTGTGGCGCCACCAATTAATAGGGGGACCTTGAAGTCCAGCCGTTCCATTTCCTTGGCATTGTAGATCATCTCGTCAAGTGAGGGCGTGATAAGACCACTCAATCCGATCAGGTCGGCTTTTTCCTCCCGTGCTCTTTTCAGGATTTTATCACAGGATACCATGACCCCAAGGTCGATGATACGGTAGTTGTTACACCCAAGGACAACGCCTACAATGTTTTTGCCGATATCATGGACATCTCCCTTGACCGTTGCGATGACCATCGTGCCCTGGTTGGAGGTTTCCGAACTGTCCTCTTTTTCCTTTTCCATGAATGGCGTAAGCCAAGCCACGGCTTTTTTCATGACGCGTGCACTTTTTACGACTTGAGGCAGGAACATCTTGCCCTCTCCAAACAATTTGCCGACGATCTTCATGCCGGCCATCAATGGGCCTTCAATGACTTCAAGTGGTCGTGTATGCTCTAGTCGGGCTTCCTCGGTGTCTTCGTCAACGAAATTGGCAATCCCCCTTACCAGTGCGTGGGAAAGGCGTTCCGCAACAGTCCCATTTCGCCAATCCAGATCCTCTTCTTGTTTTTTGCCGGTACTCTGGCCCTTGAATTGCTCTGCATAGTCGACAAGCGCTTCTGTGGCATCTGGGTTGCGATTAAGGAGAACATCTTCAACCTTCACCAGCATTTCATTTGGAATATCTTCATAAACTTCCAACATACCCGCATTGACAATTCCCATATCCAGACCTGCCTCTATGGCATGGAAAAGAAAAGCGGAATGCATTGCCTCACGAACGGTATTGTTGCCGCGAAAAGAAAATGAGATATTGCTGACACCTCCGCTTGTAAGTGCTCCTGGGCAAGTTTCCTTGATTTGGCGGACAGCCTCAATGAAGTTGACTGCGTAATTGTTATGCTCGTCGATGCCTGTGGCAACGGTTAGTATATTGGAATCAAAAATAATATCCTCGGGAGGAAATCCTGCTTTTTCCGTCAGTAGTTTGTAGGCCCGTCTACAGATACGCACCTTTTCGTCAAGGGAGGCCGCCTGCCCATTTTCATCAAAGGCCATAACCACTGCTGCTGCACCGTAGCGCTTGAGCAGTTTTGCTTGATGCAGAAATATTTCCTCACCCTCCTTCAGGCTGATGGAGTTGACGATGGGTTTCCCCTGGATGCACTTGAGCCCTGCCTCAATAACCGACCACTTGGAACTGTCGATCATGATGGGTACCTTTGATATCTCTGGCTCAGAGGCGACTAGATTGAGGAAATGAGTCATGCAAGCCTCACTGTCTAGAAGGCCTTCATCAAAGTTGATATCAATTACATTGGCGCCGTTGACAACCTGTTGCCGGGCAACATTGAGGGCTTCCTCAAAATTTTCATCCTTGATGAGCTTACGGAAACGGGGGGAGCCGGTGACATTGGTCCGTTCACCAACCATGATAAAATCCTGACTGGCACGTTGTTTTGCACAGGGTATGGTGACAGGCTCAAGGCCGCTAAGGCGTGTCGCAATTTCACTTTCAGTTGGTTTGTGCGGTGTATGATTCTTTGTTGCCTCTATTATTGCCGAGATATGCTCAGGGGTGGTACCGCAACATCCGCCAACGATGTTAAGAAACCCGCTTTCCGCAAAGTCGCGAAGGAGTCCTCCGGTGATTTCAGGAGTTTCATCATAGCCCGTGTCACTCAGTGGATTTGGCAAGCCTGCGTTAGGGTAGCAGCTTAGGTGACAGTCGGCCACTTTGGACAGGGCTTCCATATAGGGCCTCATTTCATTGGCCCCAAGTGCGCAGTTTATACCAACGCTGAGTGGCTTTGCGTGACGTACACTGTGCCAAAAAGCTTCTATGGTCTGTCCTGAAAGGGTGCGGCCAGACAAGTCTGTAATCGTGACCGAGAGCATGATGGGGAGCCGGGTTTCAGCGTCCTCGAAAAATTGTTCCATCGCAAAAATGGCAGCCTTCAAATTGAGGGTGTCAAAAGTGGTTTCAGCGAGCAAGGCATCTACGCCTCCATCAACAAGTCCCTTGATTTGCTCGTGATAAGCATTCACGAGTTCGTCAAAGGTGACATTGCGATGAGCTGGATTGTTGACATCTGGAGAAATTGAACCAGTTCGGTTGGTAGGGCCAATTGCGCCGGCCACAAAACATTCCCTTTCAGGGTCTTTCGCCATGCATTTCAGGGCGGCATCCTTGGCGAGTTGAGCCGAGACCTTGTTGAGATCGTAGGCTGCGTCCTGAAGGTCGTAGTCGGCTTGTGCAATGGATGTTGAGCTGAAGGTGTTGGTCTCAATAATGTCGGAACCGGCTTCATAGTAGGCACTGTAAATGTCGCCGATGATGTCTGGTCGTGTGAGGCTTAGAAGGTCGTTGTTGCCCTTTAGATCCTTCTTGGCACTCTTGAAGTGTTCCCCACGGAAGTCATCCTCGTTAAGGGTATGACGTTGGATCATGGTGCCCATCGCTCCATCCAGATAGAGAATGCGTTTTGCGAGAAGTTCCTTCAGTCGAACTTCAGTTCGTGAGGCAGGGATTGCAGGCATATTCCTTAAAAATATTCTATGGTAGAAAAGTGGGTTGGAGAAAACCCAGAAGTGAATCAAAGTTAACTTTTCCTCATATTAAGCGTCTCTTTTTTCAGTGCCTCAATACCAGGTCGAATGGCAAGGAGGTCTTTTTTGTCCATTCGGTCAATAAATAGTGTACCATTAAGATGGTCGACCTCGTGCTGTATACATCGGGCAAGAAGCCCTTCACATTCCAAGGTATGCAGATTGCCTTTAAGGTCTTGATAGGTCACGGAGATTTCCAGAGAACGCTCGACATCCCCTCGAATCTCAGGAAAAGAAAGACATCCTTCCTCCCGGTATTCAGTCGGGTTTGTCTTTTGACCTATAACAGGGTTGGCAATACTCAATGGCATTAGAAGGTCTTGGGGAGTGGGTCGACCGTCAAGGATGCACTTGATTGGGCCCTCCTCCAATTCTTGGGGCACTTCGACTACGCAAAACTGTAATGCCTCTCCAACCTGTTGTGCCGCCAGTCCAATACCACTTGCATCATGCATGGTTTCGAGCATATCCCTGGAGAAATGATGAAGGGGCTCACTGAAAGTCTCGACCTTGCAACCTTTTTTGTGCAGTATACTTTCCCCGTAGAATTTTATTTCCAAAATCATGATTTTCTTATTTCAAAGTGGCCGGTATATCTTGAAGAATTTAAGGAAACAATGCGTAATTACAAAATTTACATGACCCTCGCACACGGGACACATATTCCTAGTGGCCTCACTATTGGTATTTAAAAATGAAGTGGCTTAAGTTTACATTGGCTTTGGCGTTATCGATTGGCTTTGCTTACCTAGGATTCAATTTACCCGCCAACTTTCGTTCAGTTGACGGGCGGGTCCTGGCTTCTGCAGGGAAAGGTACCCAGGCGATTCAAGAAAATGCACAGACCCGTTTGGACCAGGATCAGGTCGGTCCAGTCAGGCTCATGCGTGAAGCTGGCTTGGCTAAATTTTCTCAGGAAAAAATAGATGAGGTCACAAATCATCAGTACTATTATCCCTACACAGGTGGTCCGGATGAGCATTTTGCTAATTTTCTGGAGCGTATTGGCGAAAAAGCAATAGGCACCAGTCTGGCGATGTTGGATGAAGAAAGCAGTTTCTCGCCAACCATTTTCCTCCTCCTTCGGGAAAGCAATCGCCAAGCCATAGAGGATTACCTTAGCGAATCTGAAAGTCCCGGGATCACTCGTTTACTTGAAAGCCGTGGTTGTAAGGGTTTTTTGTTGGTTAGCCCCGCGCATCCTATAAGTGGTGCAGCGCTTGATATGGCCATCTTGGCCACGGCCCTGCTGATTAAAGGGAATTACTTTACACCTAGTCTCGAGCAATGGCTTATGGAGGAGACTGATCTTGCAATACGAGGGAATGATATCTCTATCCAACAACTGAAACGCTTTTACACTTCAGTACTTACCCTTGCTGTTTATCTGGATTGGTCTCAGTTAAAGGAACTCATACGGACCTATGAGGATTGGTATCCGCTTGAGAAAACAGTCTTTTTATTTAGGAATTATGCAGGCTCTGTCGCCAAATTTAAATATTCTTCTTCTGCGCTGAAGGTCACCGGTGACGAGTCTGAAGAAACGATCGAGGCAATTGTATCCGTAGAGAAGGAAACTTCTTCAGCTGATTATCGTCCACTAATTTATACGGCTATTCTTTTTTCCAATAACCCCGGCGGAGTGGTAAACTATATCGAAAAATTCCAGTCCGCCGCATTTCAAGACCTAAAAACTGCAATCAAGCGAAATGATGCAGCTCTTGCCCTTCTGCTGGATAATCAGCTTGAGATATATAAGCCCCCGCCAACCTTGTTTTTCATGAATTTTGCTGGCTCCTTTTTAGGCAAGCTCCAGATTCCTGCATTTTTGCAGTTCGTCGTGGATCATCCGATCCTCTCCCTGATCTTGAAATTAATTTTCCTTACTCTGGCCGGGGCATTTCTTATGGGGGACTTTGTAACTGGATTGGGAGATTTTAATACCTCACGAACTCAACCTCTGGCCACCCGCTCTATGAATTATGGTCTCATTGGTATTGTTTTTGCCTTGCTGGCAGTTATTTGGGTTGAGCCAACAATCTTAAAGGGGTCTCAACCGAAATTTGACTTTGACGTAGCAAATTTGTTTAACACTGTTCACATCGAAGAAATGACAAACTTGGCAAATACTGCTGTAGCGGCATCGGACGGAGCGACCAATCATAGCGCGACTGTTGGGATCATCATCGGTTTCCTCCTCATTCAACTCATTATCTTTATATTGGGACTTCTCAAATTAAAGAATATAAGAAATGAAAACGGTTCGACTGTCATGAAACTAAGATTACTGGAAAATGAGGAAAATCTTTTTGATACAGGTTTATTTGTTGGTCTGGCAGGCACTGTAATTTCTCTTATTCTACTAAATGTCTGGCATTTAAAGGAAGCCAGTCTTGTCGCAGCCTATGCCTCAACCCTCTTTGGCATACTTTTTGTTGCAGTTTTAAAGATTGGTTTTGTCCGACCCTACCGTAACCAGCTTATACGCGAACAAGAGATGATTTTTGAGGAGTAGCCTCGTCTCAATCTATCAAAAGTTTCTAACAAATGCCCGGTTCAGTCGTCTAATCATAAATAACCGGAAGAATTGTCTTATGAATAAATCGATCTTGTTAGTTGTCTGTGACTTTCTTGTCTTGAGTCTTTTGTCATTCGTTAGCTTTGACAAGGCTACTGCAGAGGATGGTGCCAGCATCAGTCAGGCTGCCCTTGAGGAAGCCAAGAATCAAAGCCAGTCTGAAGTCGGTCTTCTTTTTGAAATCCTCAACAAGAAAAATGAGGAACAGCAAAAAGAAAACGAGGAACAGTCGTCCCAGCTCGGGGCAGAAAAGGAAGCATTGGAGAACGCTCTCGCGGATAAGGAGAAAAACCTTGATCAACGAATTGCTGAGCTCGAAAAGACTCGTAAGGATCTTGAAAACACAGAGGAACTTGCGACCAATCTTGCTGAGGAAAAATCTCGACTACAGAAGGAGCGTGCAAGTCTTCAAAAAGAAAAATCCAAACTCAAGGAAGAGAGGGATATTCTCACCGGTCAGACCAAGGAAGCTGCGGATACACGCGCTGCCTTGTTAACAGAGGTTAAGGACCTCGAAAGCAAGAAAGCGGTAGTTGGCGAGCGTCTCAAGAACATGCAGAATGAGGTTGAAAAGAAAAAGGCAGAGCTCTCACAGCAACAAAAGGAACTAACTCTTATTGATGCCCAGAAAGATGCCGTTATTAAGGAAAAGCAAACTCTTCAGGTTGCCTTGGCGCAGAAAGATGCCACCCTTTCCACAACAAAGGATGTTCTTGCCAAGACGGAGGGTACCTTGGCAAGTGCTCAACAAAACATCGAGACCTTGCAGGGTGACAAGGTTGAGTTACAAGGTACTTTGGCCCAGTCTGAAGCTCAAAAAGCTTTTATTTCCAACCAGAAAATGGCATTGGAAAAGCAAACAACCCAGCTTGAAAAGAAGGCTCAAATACTATTAGAGTCCAAAGGGCAACTTGAGCAGGAAAAGACCGGTCTGCAAAATGAAAAACGTGATCTTCTGACCAGCCTTGAAAAATCTCGTCTCCAGATTGAAGCAAATAAAAAAGAAGAGGAGCGTATTCTCCAGAGCATAGCTACTGCCAAGGCTGACTTGGAGCGCCAGCGCAAGCAAGCCGCGGCAGAACTGGCTCGGCAAGAAGCAGACAAGGCGCGATTGCTGGCAGAAAAGGAGACGATAATGGACAACAACCGTAAGCTTACCGAGAATGTTGCTACCTTGGCAGAATTGAGCGAAAAAAAGACAGAGGAAATCAAAAACAAGATTGATAAAGCTCAACCACTAAGTCCCAACACGATTTTCACTCATTTTCGTAACGCACAGGTTCGCGTGCGCTTTCTTTCTTTAACAAAAGGAATTCTCGGTGCTATCCAGACGAGAGAATTCAACATTCCTGCTACATTGGTAGAGGACAGCCACGGTGTTTTCGCCGTAACCTTGATCAAGGACTCGCCATTTGAAATTCGTCGTGCCCGTTCAGCCACTGGCATCTCAGGTACACTTTTTATCGGGAGTAAGAAGCTCCCTGTTTTAGATGTTAGCTATGCCAAGGATGACCCCCGGGTGCTCATTATTCCAATTCCTGCCCAGTCAGCTCAGGGTCTTCATAGATTTCAGATCGATTCTGACCCCTACCATTTCCCCAAGGCCATTCTCGTTGATCCTAATGGCAAGGGGTATGGTGAAATGGCCTTTAATATACACGCTGAAAATGATCAGTATATTGAACTCAAGTCAGGCATCATTCGCAGCCTTTCTGGTGAGTTCACTCAGTCCACCGGAGACTTCACATTTTCTCAAACCGGTCACTTTCTTGGAGTCTTGGTTAACCGCAACCATGCCATTCGGTTGCCGGATCTTAGTTCTCCCTACAAGATGCCACTTGGTGATTCATTTGATCCTGAGCGAACCTCTCTCTTGTCCAGCATTCTTGAGCGCAAGGTTCGCATCCTGAACGCTGAGCTACACTAGCCACATTAATAAAATCTTAAATCTCGAAGGTTAGCCTTCAAGTGAATATTCTACGGTTTCGTCGAGATTTTCCAGTGTGATATGGTTTTCTGGACCCCTCGAGGACTCAGTTCGACCAATGACTTGGGCTGCGATACCGAATGGCTCAATTGTTGCAAGTAGTAAAGGCACATCCTTTGGGAGGCAATAGACCTCCATCCTATGCCCCATGTTAAAGACTTGGTGCATTTCTTTTATTGACGTACCGCTAACTTTTTGGATTTCAAGAAATATAGGTGGTACGGGCAAAAAATTGTCCTTGATGAAGTGTACACCCTCACCAAAACGAATGCACTTGGTCTGTCCGCCACCGGAGCAGTGGACCAACCCCACAATCTCTTCCCTATGGTTTGTCAGTAGTTGGTGCATGACTGGTGCATATGTCCGAGTGGGACTTAGCAGGGCTTCTCCCACAGTCATGTCTGAATGGGGTAGTGCATCCTGCATGCGGTGCGGCCCACAATACACGTAGCTTGAGTCAGTCTTGGGATCATACGTTTCCGAATACTTTTCACGGTAATGGGGGCTCAGAAGATCATGTCGTGCACTGGTCAAACCATTACTCGCGATCCCGCTATTTTCCACATTCTCATAGATCGCCTTCCCGTAGGAGGCTATACCAATAATGGCTAATCCAGGACATATCCTGGAATTATCCACAACATGGTTACGGTTCATCACTGCCACTGCGCAGGAGTCCACCGTTACAGTCCCTGTCAAGTCCCCGACATCTGCTGTCTCTCCACCACCGCTTACAATATCAACCCCGTAGTCCCTCAGCGTACATAAAAAATCCTCAGTTCCTTGAATTAGTTCGGCCAAAGCTTCTCCGGGGAAGTTGCGGGCATTTCGGTTTACTGTGCTTGAAATAAGGATTCGTTCCGTTACGCCTGCACAAAGGAGGTCGTCCACATTCATAACGATACTATCCTGAGCAATTCCCCTGAAGACCGAAGCATCGCCAGTCTCCTGGTATTGCAGGTAAGCAAGAATTGACTTTGTTCCCGAGCCATCGGCATGGATCAGGTTACACTTTGTCGGGTCACCGGTAAGATAGTCTTCTGTTACCTTGCAGAATGCACCGGGAAAGAGCCCTTGATCCATACTGTCAACGACTGCGTGTACCTCCTTTTTGTCCGACGATACACCACGTGCACTATAGCGTTCTGAAGACATCTTATTGTTCCCTCGCGCTTTCGATTTGGGACTCGAGCTCCGTATATGTTGATGCAGTCGGGAGGTCTGGATTCTTCGTGATCACATTATTTGGTGCCTTGAATAGAATTCCTTCATGTGCTGCTCGGAGCATGGTCAGATCATTGTAAGAGTCGCCGACGGCAACAACATGAAAATTTAAATCTCGAAATGCTTCAACTGCCTTTTGCTTGTGGTTCTCGAGTCGCAATTTATAGTCTGCTATCCTGCCGTCCGGCTCAACAATCAAACTATGGCAGAAAAGGGTGGGGTGCCCAAGCTTCAACATTAATGGTCCTGAAAATTCCTCAAATGTATCCGATAGAATCACAACACGTCCCCGGGCTTGCAGCCAATCCAGAAACTCACAGGCACCAGGTAATGGATCCAAGGAATCAATGACATCATGTACTTGATTTAATTTGAGCCCCGCCTGATCCAAGATATCCAGTCGATAGCGCATTAATTTTCCGTAATCGGGCTCGTCGCGTGTCGTACGCTTCAAATCCTCGATCCCAGTTTTGTTCGCGAATGCGATCCAGATTTCTGGGATTAGGACGCCTTCCAAGTCTAAACAAACCATTTGCATGTCGAATTCTCAAAGTCACGTCGTCCACTAATGGCAAAACAAAAACAAAAAAAAATGGTAGCAAGTTTGCAAAATCAGAAAAAATAGCTTTCTTATTTGTAATTAATTTTCTTGCGGATGCGTCGCAGACCCCGTTCCTCTCCAAGATATAATCCATAACATTAACTACATTGATCCAATGAGCTCAAAACTTGAAATTCAAGCCTATCTAAAGCCCCATTGCGGGTGGAGCATGGGAGTCCGTGCAATCATGGAAAAATATGATCTTGAGTATACCGACCTCGATATCATCAACAATCCTGACATTTACGCAGAAATGGTTGAAAAGTCAGGCCAGAATCTGTCGCCTTGCGTTGAGGTGAATGGAGTTATGCTCGCTGATGTGAGTGGGGAGGAAGTAGAAGAATATTTTCTCAAGAATAATTTAGCCGAAACAGTTGAACGTGAAGCAACCGCTCCAACAAACAGCCCTTGCACCGATGAAGAGCACGCAGCAATGAAGGCTGCAGCTGAATCTAAAACGATCCGATTTTTCTAGTTTTCCCTGCATACATGGACGCGGTTTCGGTAATGATGCTTGCCGTTGAATAGTTCTTCGCTGTTATTGTTATGGTTTGCAACTCACCTGCGTGCCTTGCTTTGGTGGGAACTTTCTAAAAACACCTTGACCAAGGTGCACCTCGTTCCATCCTTTCGGGTTCGCTTTTTCAGGGCTATGTTCGGCAACAACCCCTTCTAGTCATCGATGCATCCCATAACGGCTCTCACTCATAGATTTAAATACTGACAAACTTCTACAAATGAAAACACCGAAGGCCCAGGGGCTATATGACCCTCAGAATGAGCATGACAACTGCGGCATCGGCCTTATTGTCGATATGAAGGGACGCCGATCCCATAGCATCGTGCGGGATGCTCTGGAAATCTGCGAAAACCTTGATCACCGTGGTGGTTGTGGTTGTGACCCGATTACAGGGGACGGTGCCGGTATCTTTATCCAAATTCCCGATCGGTTCTTTCGCACCGTTTGCGAATTTGAAATTCCTGACGAGGGGGATTATGGTGCTGGGTTTATTTATCTCTCTCAGGACAAGGATATTCGGAGCAAAGAGATCACGACTTTGGAGCAGGTTGCTGTTGAGGAAGGGCTTGATTTTATTGGATGGCGTGATGTGCCAGTTAAGAGTGACATCCTTGGAAAAGCCTCCCGGGAGTGTGAACCGGTCTGCCGCCAATTTTTTGTTGGCCGCGGCAAAGACGTTTCACCGGGCCTCGATTTTGAGCGCAAGCTTTACCTCTTGCGTAGGGTTGCGAGTTATCGGCTCCATTATGGCTTGCAGGACACTGCAGATGCTCCGGACTTTCATATTGTCTCTCTTTCAAGCCGAACCATGACTTATAAGGGTATGCTGACAACATGGCAGTTGGATGAGTATTTCCCAGATTTAAGTCATCCAGACATGGAATCCGCACTTGCGCTTACCCATTCCCGTTTTTCCACCAACACATTCCCTAGTTGGCATCGCGCACAGCCTTTTCGTTATCTTTGCCACAATGGTGAAATCAACACTGTTCGAGGTAACGAAAACTGGCTTTATGCCCGACAAATGCAACTCGCCAGCAAAGTTTTTGGTGATGATTTAAAGAAACTCCTACCCATTATTCGGGCCGATGGTTCCGATTCCCAAAAGTTTGATAATTGCTTGGAGTTCCTTGTTCTTTCTGGACGAAGCTTGGCGCATTCAATGATGATGATGATTCCGGAGCCTTGGGAACGTCATCAAAGCATGCCTGAGTATAAGAAGGAATTTTATGAATTCCATGCTTGTCTCATGGAACCGTGGGATGGCCCTGCATCGATCGCAGTTTCCGATGGTGTTCAGATTGGTGCGGTCCTGGATCGCAATGGCCTTCGCCCTTCACGTTATTACGTGACTGCAGATGACCGAGTCATTCTTGCATCTGAGGTTGGCGTTCTTGCGGGTATTCAATCTGATAATATTGTAAAAAAAGGCCGTTTGAAACCAGGCCGCATGTTCCTCGTCGACATGGAACAGGGCCGAATTATTGATGATGGGGAGCTTAAGAAGGCTGTTGCCAGCGAAGCCCCGTATGGCAAGTGGCTAAAGGACAATCTAATTAAGGCTGCGAGTCTTCCTGATGCGGGCACAGTGCAGCCCGATGAGCCAGATACTCTTCTAAAGCGCCAGCAGGCTTTCGGGTATACCTATGAAGACCTTCGATTTATCATTGGTCCTAGTGCTGATTCAGGCAAGCAACCCTTGGGTTCAATGGGTAATGATGCACCATTAGCAGTCCTCTCAGATAATAACCAAATTATCTATAATTATTTCAAGCAGCTTTTCGCCCAAGTTACCAACCCTCCAATTGATCCGATTCGTGAAGAACTGGTCACTGCATCTGTCAGCTTTGTCGGCACAGAAGGCGATCTCTCAAGCCCAGGTCCCCGTAGTTGTCGCATGATCCGTCATGAGTCTCCCTTAATTGATGACTCGCAATTGGAGCGTTTACGTGGAATTGCCCTTGATGGGTTTCAGGCAAAGAGCCTCCCAATCCTTTTCAACCCCAACACCGATGACAGTGCCAAGGCTCTCACCAATGCCCTTGAGGAGCTATTTGCCGCCGCCGATACTGCGATAAAAAATGGAGACAATATCATAATTCTTTCTGATCGCGAAGTTGATGAGAATAAGGGAGCCATCCCTGCACTACTGGCCGTTGCTGGCTTGCACCATCATCTTATTCGTCAAGGAACCCGAACCCGGGTATCAATAATCCTTGAATCTGGAGAACCTCGGGAGGTTATGCATTACGCACTATTGATCGGTTACGGCGCGAATCTTATTAACCCATATCTTGCCTTGGAGACGGTGCGTCATCTTTGTACAGATGGTGTTCTTGCTGTTGAAGATCCAGCCATAGCTTGCACAAACTTCTTAAAGGCTAATCTTGGAGGAGTTATAAAAACGATGTCCAAGATGGGCATTTCCACTGTCGCATCCTACCGAGGGGCCCAGATTTTTGAAGCCATCGGGCTTAACCAATCCATTATTGATCAATATTTCACGGCAACTTCTTCTCGTGTTGAAGGTATCGGAATGGAGGCCATTGCAGAGGATGCCCGTACCCGTCACCACAATGCCTTTGCTCCCCGTGATGATGAGAAGGACCAACCTCTTGATCCCGGAGGCATATATCAATGGCGAGCAAAGGGCGAACGGCATCTTTTTAGCCCGACGAGTATTCATAAACTTCAGAAAGCCACACGGCTTGGTAGTTTTGAGCTCTTCCGTGAGTATTCCGAAGAAATTAATAACCAATCCAAGGAGATGTTCACCTTGCGAGGCCTCATGGAATTTAAGGCGGATTCGATTTCCATCCCTCTTGATGAAGTTGAACCAGCATCAGAGATTGTTAAACGCTTTAAAACAGGTGCCATGTCCTATGGCTCTATTTCTAAAGAGGCCCATGAAGCCCTTGCTATCGCAATGAACCGTCTAGGTGGAAAATCAAACACTGGTGAGGGAGGGGAAGATATCGACCGCTTCACCATGGACCCCAATGGAGACAGTCGTCGTTCAGCAATCAAGCAGGTTGCATCAGGACGTTTTGGTGTTACAAGTTTCTATCTAGTCAATTCAGACGAGATACAGATAAAAATTGTTCAGGGTGCCAAACCGGGTGAGGGTGGAGAGCTTCCAGGTCACAAGGTCCTGCCTCCTATCGCCAAAACTCGTGGAACTACGCCGGGAGTGGGCCTTATTTCTCCTCCTCCTCACCATGACATTTACTCAATCGAGGATCTGGCTGAGTTGATTCATGATCTCAAGAACTCGAACCATCACGCCCGAATTAATGTCAAACTTGTATCCGAGGTTGGTGTTGGCACCATAGCCGCCGGGGTGGCCAAGGCGAAGGCGGATGTCATCCTCGTATCTGGCTTTGATGGAGGTACCGGCGCTTCTCCACGTTCATCAATCCAGCATGCTGGGGCCCCCTGGGAATTGGGTTTGGCCGAGACCAACCAGACACTTCTCCTCAACGACTTGCGCAGTCGTGTCATTGTTGAAACTGATGGCCAGCTAAAAACCGGTCGAGATGTTGCTATTGCCTGCTTGCTCGGAGCCGAGGAGTTCGGCTTTGCTACTGCACCCCTTGTGACACTTGGTTGTCTCATGATGCGTGTTTGCCACAAGAACACTTGCCCTGTCGGAGTGGCTACTCAAAATCCCGAACTACGAAAAAAGTTCGCCGGTTCAGCTGATTCAGTGGTCAACTATATGACCTATGTCGCAGAGGAAATACGAGAAATCATGGCCCAACTTGGATTTCGGTCCATCAATGAAATGGTCGGTCGATCGGACAAACTTGAGATGCGCCAAGCTGTGGACCATTGGAAGGCACAGGGTCTTGACTACTCCAAGATCCTTTATCGCCCAAAAGTCGAAGCGGAAGTCGGCACTTACTGCCAGATTAAACAGGATCATCTACTGGAAAGAGCCCTTGATAATAAGGAGATTCTAAAACTGGCCCGGCCAGCCCTTGAGAGCCGTCAACCAGTAGAGATTAATCTTCCCATCATTAATACCGATCGAGTTGTCGGAACAATAACTGGTGCAGAAGTTTCACGCAAACATGGTCCCAATGGCTTACCGGAAGACACTATTAAGATCAATCTATCTGGTTCTGCGGGGCAAAGCCTTGGTGCTTTCATGCCAAGGGGCATGACCATCACGGTGAAAGGGGATACCAATGACTATTGCGGTAAGGGCCTTTCAGGAGGCAAAATCATTGTTCGTCCACCTGAAGATTCCCCTTTCGTTGCTGAAGAAAACATTATTACCGGCAACGTCTGTTTCTATGGAGCGACAGCCGGTGAAGCATATATATCTGGCGTTGCCGGTGAACGCTTCTGTGTCCGTAATTCTGGTGTTGATGCAGTTATTGAAGGAATAGGTGATCACGGTTGCGAGTATATGACAGGTGGCCAGATTATTTGCCTTGGGGACACTGGACGTAATTTTGGAGCGGGTATGTCAGGCGGGGTTGCCTATATTCTTGATGAAGAAGGTGATTTTGTCAGCAAACGCCTTAATGCAGAGATGGTGAATGTCTATCCACTCATTGAGTGCAACAGCGAAGAAATAATTGCTGTTCGCAATAAGATCGAACAACATGTTGTTTATACCAATTCAGTTCGGGGCCAGGCCATTCTTAACGATTGGGAGAACTTCAAGATGAAAATCCTTAAGATTTTACCACAGGACTACGAACGCGTCTTAAATGCTGTTTCTCGTGCAGAAGAACGGGGACTGGAAGGGGACGATGCTATTCAGGCAGCCTTCGAAGAAAATGTCAAAGCGGGGCATTAGTCAGAACCTTTCAAGTTAATCTTATAATAAATTTTATTGAATAATGGGCAAGCCAACTGGATTTCTTGAATACGAACGCCGTCCCATCCCGGACCGCCCACCTCTGGATCGGGTAAAGGATTGGGACGAGATACACGAGCATCATGACGAGGGGAAAATTCAAACTCAAGGTGCTCGTTGTATGGACTGCGGCACCCCGTATTGCCACACTGGTATGCTTCTTGGTAATATGGCGAGTGGCTGCCCAATCAATAATCTAATTCCTGAGTGGAATGATCTTGCTTATCAAGGCCGCTGGCGTGAGGCACTGGATCGGCTTCATAAAACCAACAACTTTCCTGAGTTCACGGGGCGTGTCTGTCCTGCCCCCTGTGAAGGTTCTTGCGTTCTTGGTGTCATTGAGCCTCCGGTGACAATAAAAAGTATCGAGTGCGCCCTTATTGATAAAGGCTTTGAAGAGGGTTGGGTCACACCTCAACCTCCCGCCGTTCGCACCAGTAAGAAAGTTGCAGTGGTTGGCTCTGGTCCTGCAGGACTTGCCGCAGCTGACCAGCTCAACAAGGTCGGCCACAGTATCACTGTTTTTGAGCGTGCAGACCGCATTGGCGGCCTTCTGATGTATGGTATTCCCAACATGAAACTGGAGAAAAACATTGTTCAGCGCCGGGTTGATCTCATGAAAGCAGAGGGGATTGAATTTAAGACCGGCATTGAGATCGGAAAAGAAATTCCAGCAAAGCAACTCCTGGATGATTTTGACGCTGTCATTCTTTGCTGTGGAGCGACAAAGCCTCGAGACCTTCCCATCGATGGGCGGGATTTAAATGGTGTACATTTTGCAATGGAATTGCTTACCCGTAATACTCAGGGACTTCTTGAAGCAAAAGACGTTACTTCTTTTGATATCGCGGCCAAGGGCAAGGATGTCGTTGTTATTGGCGGGGGCGACACTGGCACAGACTGTGTGGGTACATCTCTTCGTCATGTTTGCAAGAGCATCACCCAGCTTGAGATCATGCCCAAGCCTCCCCTTGAGCGGGCACCTTCTAATCCTTGGCCCGAATGGCCAAAGGTATATGAGCTGGATTACGGACAAGAAGAGGCACGTGAAGTTTTTGGCTCCGATCCACGAAAATATCTTACCAGCACCAAGCGTTTTATTGGCGATGAGAATGGTAATCTCAAGGCACTTGCCATTAATGAGATTGAGTGGAAGGAGGATAATGGACAGTATATCCCCAAGGAGGTTCCGGGGTCTGAGCGAGAAATTCCTGCACAGTTGGCCCTTTTGGCAATGGGTTTTCTTGGGCCAGAAGATTCAATCGCCAACGAATTGGGATTGGAACGTGATGCCCGATCGAATATTCAAGCCGAGTATGGAAAATTCACTACTAATATAGAGGGTGTCTTTAGTGCTGGCGACATGCGTCGAGGACAATCACTCGTTGTATGGGCGATCAATGAAGGTCGAGCTGCAGCTCGGGAATGTGACCATTATTTGATGGGCGTCTCCAAATTGCCTTGAGTGCAATCGGTGTCTGCTCAATCAAGGTTGTAAATATAAAATAAAAAACCGACCACCTATGGTGGTCGGCCAGCAGTATATGCTGATTAGAGGAATGGAATTTGTTAAAATTATAAAGCTTCTTCTCCGTGTTCGCCTGTTCTAATTCGAATGGCATCCTCTATTGGAATCACAAAGATTTTACCATCTCCTATCTTGGACGTTCGTGCAGACTCTGTGATGCAGTCAACTACTTTGGAAACGACATCATCTGCTATTGCTATTTCAATTTTCACTTTTGGAAGAAAGTCCACGGTATATTCACTTCCGCGGTATATTTCAGTGTGGCCCTTTTGGCGGCCAAACCCCTTGACTTCGCTAACTGTCATTCCGTCAATTCCGATTTCGGATAAGGCTTCTTTGACTTCGTCCAGTTTGAAAGGTTTAATTATTGCTTTAACCAGTTTCATTTTAATTTATTATAGAGTTATAGACTGTATCCCTTTTCGCCATGATGGCTTTGATCAAGTCCGTTTATTTCTTCATCTTCAGGCACACGTATGCCCTTACAGGTGAGTTGGAGAATCTTCACGATTGCTACTGTGGCAACAATGGATAATATGACTGCAGCAACGATACCAGTGACTTGGATGGTGAGCTGTGCCACGGGCGTTTCTGCATTGATACCTTGCCCTCCTAGGCTGTTTCCAAGATAGCTGACCATCAGAGTTCCAAGAATACCGCCAACGCCGTGAACTGCGAAGACATCAAGGGAATCATCGATCTTCAGAGTATGCCTTACTACGCCGCAGGCAAAGTAGCAGACGACTCCTGCTACAAATCCGATAAGGAGTGCTCCTTGGGGTCCAACTGAACCGGATGCTGGAGTTATAGTGGCGAGACCAGCAACCATTCCTGTAACAATACCTACTAGTCCTGGCTTTCCTGTCTTCTTCCATTCGATGAACATCCATGTTAGCGATGCTGTTGCTGCTGAAATGTGTGTGACTAACATCGCCATGCCGGCATCATTATTTGCCGCCGCTGCACTGCCAGCATTGAAGCCAAACCAACCGACCCATAGCATGGCTGCCCCTATCATTACCATGCCGGGGCTGTGAGGTGGTTTGAGCTTGTCTGGAAAACCTTTCCGGGGTCCTAGCATTTTTGCCAGCACGAGAGCTGCCGCACCAGCTGTGGCGTGTACGACGATACCGCCTGCGAAGTCGATGACCTTGGTGCTGTCAGGTCCGTCTGAAAGCCATCCACCACCCCATACCCAGTAACAGACCGGAACATAAACGATAAGCAACCACAGAACGCAAAAGATCATCATGGGGACAAACTTCATTCGTTCCACGAAAGCACCTACGATTAGCGCGGGTGTAATTATTGCGAATGTCATTTGAAAGATTACCCATACCGATTCAGGAAAGTCATCCTTCATACTTTCTTCTGTAAGTTCCCCAAGGAAGAACTGGGATGTGCCGCCGATCCATTTTGAGCCTTCTGTCAGAGCCAGGCTGTAGCCGCAAACGACCCAGAGTAGGGACATTAGGCAGGCGATGGTGAAACAGTGCATCAGTACGGATAGCACGTTCTTGGACTGCACTAGACCGCCATAGAATAGGGCGAGGCCCGGCAGAGTCATGAATAGGACGAGAGCGGTGGCCGTTATCATCCAGGCGGTGTTGCCAGTATCCAGCTGTACTGTTGCTAACGAAAGTGAAGCGAGGGAGTGGATCATTTTTTTGGGTTAAAATATAGGGAACACTAAAACAGTCTTTTGTAACAGGCGAAGTCTTTGTTTATTTGCCATGATTTGCCAATAAAAAACCGACCTCCCATTATTGGAAGGCCGGTCTTTAGTTTGATATTTTATCTAATGCTTTTGCTTTTAGAGGGCCTCAGGTCCGGCTTCACCTGTACGGATGCGGACTGCATCCTCAATAGGTAGTACAAAAACCTTGCCATCGCCAATTTTGCCGGTTTTCGCGGCTTCAGCGATAGTTTCGACTGTTTTTCCCGCCAGATCATCATTTACAACGATCTCGAGTTTTACTTTTGGGAGAAAGTCCACGGTATATTCGCTGCCGCGATAAATCTCCGTGTGTCCCTTCTGACGACCGAATCCTTTGACTTCACTGACGGTCATCCCTTCAACACTAATTGCTGCAAGTGCTTCCTTTACGTCTTCTAGCTTGAATGGTTTGATGATTGCTTTGATAAGTTTCATGGCTGTTTTGCTTTCTTGTTAAGGTATTTTCTATCAGGAGCTGTAGCCAGATTCACCATGGTCAGTGAGATCAAGTCCCTGTTCTTGGCTTTCATCGGATGAACGTATGCCCTTGGTAATTGCGCCAGCTATCTTCAGGGCTACGAATGCAGCAATCGCACTCCATGCCAATGTGAACAGGGCACTTTTCAGTTGAATCCATACCTGGGTACCCATCAATGGCGTTTGTTCATCCATAGCGCCTCCTGATCCCCCGATCCATTCATAACAACATACACCAGTTAGTACGCATCCAACTATTCCGCCTATACAGTGTACGCCGAAAACATCCAAACTGTCATCATAGCCCATTTTTTGCTTAAGTGTTGTTGAGCACCAAAAGCAAATGACTGCTGAGGCAATACCGATCAAGATAGCCCCTACAGGTCCAACATTACCGGAGGCTGGTGTTATTGCAACCAATCCAGCCACTGCCCCGGTGGCAAGTCCCACCGCTGTAGGTTTTCCTCCAGATTTAGTCCATTCACAAACCATCCATGCCAATGCTGCCATCGCGGTGGCTATTTGGGTAACCAGCATGGCATTACCTGCATCGGTACCTGCAGTGAACGCGCTACCTGCATTGAAGCCAAACCATCCAACCCACAGCATTGATGCGCCCACGACTGTTAATCCAGCGGCGTGAGGTTTCATTTGTGCTCCGGGAAACCCTTTTCGCTTGCCAACCATTATACAAGCAACAAGCCCTGCTATGCCAGCATTTATATGAACCACTGTTCCTCCTGCTAAGTCCAATACGCTCTGACCCTTACCCATCAACCAGTTACCACTTTCACCTCCATGGAATAAACCACCACCCCATGCCATATGCCAAATTGGAATATATGAGAGAGTGAACCAAATTGCTGAAAAGATGAGCACGGCACTGAATTTCATTCGTTCAGCAAATGCGCCCACCATAAGGGCAGGCGTGATAATGGCGAAAGTCATTTGAAATACAATCCATACTGATTCTGGGATTGTATCAGCCGGCCCACTCATATTGGCAGACGAATAACCATTCAGAAAGACTCTATTTGAAAAATCACCGAAATATTTCCCTCCTCCTTCAGCTGACCATCCGTAACCATAGGCAATCCATAGAAACGACATTAAACAAGTAATGGCGAAACACTGAACCAAGATCGATAAATAGTTCTTACTGCGAACCAGTCCGCCATAAAACAATGATAGCCCTGGAATCGTCATGAATAAAACGAGGACAGCTGCAGTGATCATCCAAGCGGTATCGCCTGAATCCCCAGCTGTTTCCCAAGTTGGCACTGCTTTAGTGGTGACTTCATCTGCTGACAGACCGGTAGTTAAGCTAAACATAGTCCCAGCAAGGACGAAAATCATAGCGAATAGAGGGAGTTTTCGTTTTGTCTTCATTGTTAAGAATTTTAATTTAGTAATGGGCTTTGAATTATTTCGTGATTAATTCAGCTTCCACTTGCATTTCGTGTGCCAAAGAAGAAGTCTCCTGCCAAATTGTCTCTTTTCATTCACGCCCCTCAACTATGTATGAGACGTTTTGTTCAATATTGTACAACTATGAACTTATACTCATCAGGGCAGATTCTACTGAACCCGGTAAGCCTATACTACATTCTAGTAATTTACAGAGCAAGGCTTTCCTTCCTTCCACTAATGCGTGCGTCTTTTCTGCCCCTAAAATTAACTACCAGCTCTCTATAAATGAATCCATTCCTTCCTCGGTGGAAATCCTTGGCTCATAATTTAGTTGGGACCTGGCCGCCTCAATGCTAAAATAATGGCTTTTAGATAGCTCAACAGCAATAAATCGAGTCATTGGCGGTTCTCCAGGCAAATTAAGTAGTGTCCAAAGCTTTTCGAGTATGGCCCCGATAACGTAGGCTTTTCTGGGAGAAATTTTCCTCGATACAGGAGGGATTTGTAAGCGGGTCAAAATATTATTGAGCCATTCCCAGAGAACTACCGGTTGCCCCTGGGAGATAAAATAAGCTTTTCCGTTAGCGCGGTTGGCCATCAGGGCATCAAGCGCCAAAAGATGTGCTTCTGCTACGTTCTGAACATGGGAGATATCAACGAGGTTGCTCCCGCCCCCAACCATCCGCAGTTTACCAAGCTTGGCCCGTTCTATAACCCTGGGGAGCAGGTGTGGATCACCTTTACCCCAGACAAGATGAGGTCGTAGTGCAGTTGTGGCCAAACCGTCTTTTCCATTGGCCTCAAGGACTTCTTTTTCTGCGATAGCCTTCGTTTCAGCATAATGACAAAGCCAGTCTGAGCCATATGGGAGTGATTCATCCTCTCCAGTGAATGATTTGCCATTGAATACCACGCTGGGCGTACTGGTATGGATTAAATAAGGGACGGCATTTTCATGACAGGCTTGTAGTATGTTTCGGGTCCCAACTACATTGGAGGAATAGAAATCTTTTCGTCTACCCCAGACGCCTGCCTTGGCAGCTACGTGAAAGATTGCATCCATGTCCTTGCAGGCAGGAACGATCTGTATTGGTTCAGTAAGGTCAGCCTGGATGGTTTTTACGCCTTTATTTTGGAGCTCAAGTTGAGGTGAGCGTCCCAAGGTGGAGACTTCCAAGCCTCGAGCCAGTAGGCTTTCCACAATATGTCGCCCTATGAAACCACCACCCCCAGTCACCAACACTTTCTTCATGGATCAGGCCGTTGGGTTATTTGCAAAGATTTTGGCCAGAGTGAGGCGGTGAATCTTTGCATTGTGGCGAACATCCACAGGGAAGGCCGGGTGGAAGAAAAATGTATGGATACCCTGAGTCACTGGACTGGCATTGGCCAGTTCAAGCAATTCCTTCTTGAAAGTTTTTTTTGAAATGGCCTTTTTGGGGAAATGGCCTTTTTCAGGCTCAACAACAATGGCCGGCTGTTGCTCTCCAATTTCGCCAATTCCAATTAGGGCACTACGGAAGACTTTTGGGTGTTGGTTAAATATTGCCTCACAGCAGTCAGTGTGAAGGGCGCCTTCCCTCGTCAGAACTCGTTCTGCGACGCGACCGCAAAACCAAAGCTTATTTTCCTCATCAAAGTAACCCAGGTCTCCCATGCGGTGCCATAAGGTTTCGCCCTCCTTAATTTTAGCGGCTTCAGTTGCTTCTGGTAATTGATCATATCTTCCAGTGACAACCGGGCCGGCAACGATAATTTCCCCAGTTCCTTGAATTATTTTCTGCGACTTTTCCTTGGGTGGCAGAATGCGGACTTGCATACCAGGAACGACTTTCCCGAGGCATGTACCAAGGCCAAGTCTGGTTTTCTCAGAGGTGCTGGAGAGGATAGTCTTTGCTTCTATTGAGCAAACAGGTAGACATTCCGTAGCGCCGTAGGGAGTATGAATTTTTGCGTTTGGAGCAATTTGTGTCCAGAGTTGTACCAAGTCAGGGGGGGCTGAGGACCCAGCCATGAGTAAGCGTTTTAGTGTGGGTAGGCGGATACCCTCTTGCGCGCAGTATTCGCCTATTATTTTCCAAAGTACCGGGGAGCCAAAGCTATTGGTGACATTATGCTTACGTAATACCTGGACAATTTTTGCTGGATCGGCCTTTGCGGGTTTTGCTGGATTTACTGGAGGTACAACAGTGGTCATCCCAAGAGCCGGATTGAAGAGCGCGAAGATAGGTAGTAATGGAAGGTCCACTTCCCCGGGGTTAATACCATATTGTTTACGAACCAGATGAACCTGCGCATCAAAATGTCGATGCTCGTAGCATACGCCTTTGGGTGGTCCTGTTGAACCAGAAGTAAAGAGTATTGCGGCCAAATTAGTCGGATTCGCGTGCGCGGCTTTAAGCTCATTGCCACCATAGGCACGGCGACACTGATGTAGAAAGTTTTTTCCCGCCCAAATACGAATGTTCAGTGAACGAAATTCAGCCGGAAAAAATAAGGCGATGGCCTGTGCCAGAGGGCTACCGATTAGAGCGCGAGGCTTGGACCTGGTGACACAGGCCCTAAAGTTTTTTAATCCCATACCAGGATCAATGACTATGGGAATCGCGCCGATCTGGAAAAGAGCAAATACTATAACAACCAATTCCAAGCCAGGTCGAACCAGCATGAGTGTGCGGCATCCTCTTTTTATGCCCTGGTTATGCAAGGATTCTGAAGCTCCTGCGACCAGTCGGGAAAACTCACCAAAACTAAACTCCTGATACTGCTTTTTTCCCAGAGCAGGTTGAATGATTGCTGTGGTCTGCGGATGGTCTTGCGCCATCCGGGCGAGGAAGCGACAGACGTTTTGGTTTTCCAGAAAATCCTGGGACAATGTCTTTTAATAGTCGGTTATTGTGACAAGGCCCCATAGCAGGCTCATTTCCCGACCAGTAAAATTTTCACGATTAAATAGGACATCTTGATATGAAATGGGTATGGAAGTCTTTGGCACAGGTTTGAAGGAATATGGCTTGTGCTGAACTATTCCCAGCAGATTAAAATCTCGCTTTTTATAGGGGTTCATTACGCCTTTTCTGGACGAACAACCAGAGCTTAGGCACAGAAGAGCGGCAACCAGCAGAAGTACCATCAGTTTAGGGAATGTTTTTGGCATGGTTCATTTAAAATGGTGGATTTTTTGTTTCAGTCAAGTCTGGCATGGCGATGTTTGATTAAGACAGGACAGGCTTGACCGCTTTGCTGCACCACGTATCTTCTTCGCTCCTATGGCCAAAAAGGATAAAGAGCTATCGCTCATGGATGAAATTGTGGGTCTCTGCAAGCGGCGTGGGTTTATATTTCAAACCTCTGAGATTTACGGTGGGATTAATGGTTTTTTCGACTACGGGCCTCTGGGCGTGGAGCTTCGAAGGAATATAAAGGATGCTTGGTGGAAAGACATGGTTCATCTCCGGGATGATGTTGTCGGATTAGACTCTGCTATCATTATGCATTCAGATGTTTGGAAGGCTTCCGGTCACGTTGACAGTTTCACTGACCCAATGGCGGACTGCAAGGAGTCCAAGATGCGCTACCGAGCAGACCATCTGTTCTATGCACTCGTTAAGGTGGATGGTAATGAAATCGGTTGTATTTCTTTGCTCGAATCTGAGAAAATGGAGACGGAGGCCCTTGATTTGGCTCAAGAGCTTAAGCGGAAAAAAGCTGTGCAGGGAGAACTGGATCCTCTCGAACTTAAACCATACACGGAGGCTCCCGAGGAGGATTGGGTAAAAGTTCCTTCTCCTGCGACAGGAAAGCCTGGCACATTAACACCTCCACGAGAATTCAACATGATGTTTAAGACTAATGTGGGAGCCTTGCAGGATGCATCATCTGTAGCCTACCTGCGTCCGGAAACGGCCCAAGGAATATTTGCCAACTTTAAAAATGTGGTAGACACCGGCCGAGTAAAAGTTCCATTCGGCATTGCCCAGATTGGTAAGGCATTCCGAAATGAAATCACACCACGTAATTTTATCTTTCGTTCCCGGGAATTTGAGCAGATGGAGATCGAGTATTTTATTCCGCCTGACGAAGACATCTGGGAAAAATATCACCGGGAATGGATTGATACCCGTAAGAACTGGTTTGCCGGTATTGGTCTGACTGCTGAGCATCTTGGGGAGGAGCTTCATCCCAAGGAAAAACTTGCCCATTATGCGCGCGCCTGTACAGACATTACATTCAAGTTTCCTTTCGGAGAGCAGGAGTTAGAGGGCATCGCTGCTCGCGGCAATTACGACCTTATGCAGCATCAGGAAGCTAGCACAAAATCTCTGGAGTTTTTTGATGAGGCACGTAAGGAAAAATATGTTCCCCATGTAATTGAGCCTAGCCTGGGAGTAGACCGTACTTTTCTGGCTGTAATTTGTGCTGCTTACACCAAGGATGAAATTGATGGAGAAGCACGTACCTTATTAAAACTTCATCCGAGAGTTGCTCCAGTAAAAGCCGGTGTCTTTCCATTAATGAAAAATAAGCCTGAAATTATGGAGAAGGCCCGTGGTCTTTACGAAAGGCTACGACAGCGCTGGAATGTTTTCTTTGATGTTTCAGGGGCCATTGGCCGCCGTTATCGTCGGATGGATGAAATCGGTACACCATTTGGAATCACGATCGATTTTGATTCCCTTGAAGATGGTACCGTGACTCTTCGTGATCGTGACTCGACCAAGCAGGAGCGTGTCAGTGAGGATGAATTGATCGACATGATGGAGGATAAGATTGGTTGGTAACCTACCTAATGGTCGGACTTTCCTTCCTTCTTGTTGACGGTATTTCAAAAGGTGAGATGAGGTAAAAACAATTTATCCTGTCAGGTTTTCTAAACGATTTATCCTTTATTTCCTTCTGGAAAACCAAAAAGGTGCCCCCCGAAATTCATCAGGAGACACCTAGGTGGTGGGAGGGGAAAGAATAATATTATTTTTCCAAGGCAGCCTGTGCGGCGGCCAGTTTGGCGATCGGAATTCTGAATGGGCTGCAACTAACGTAGTTCAAGCCACTGCGATGACAGAATTTAACAGAAGATGGGTCACCACCATGTTCTCCGCATATACCGATTTTAAGCTTTTTCTTTGTCTTGCGTCCGCCTTCGACACCCATTTTGACGAGTTGTCCTACGCCGGTTTGGTCAAGACTGGCAAAAGGGTTGTTATTAACTATTTCTGCGTCCTGATAGGCAGGCAAAAATGAGCTTGAGTCGTCTCGGCTAAGACCGAGGCATGTTTGGGTGAGGTCGTTGGTGCCGAAGCTGAAGAATTCAGCGTGCTCAGCAACTTCTGAGGCAGTCAGGGCCGCACGGGGAATCTCGATCATTGTTCCAACGGTGTATTTCAGTTGACTGGCCTTAAGGTCGTGCTTTTTGCGTACCTCCTTCGCGGCTTCATCAATCACTGCTTTCTGCAGTTCCAGTTCCTTTGCATAACTGACCAGGGGAACCATGATTTCAGGAAGAACCTTGATGCCTTTGGATTGCACTTCTACAGCGGCCTCAAGAATAGCGGTCGCCTGCATTTTGGTAATTTCCGGATAAACAATTCCTAATCTGCAACCACGATGCCCAAGCATGGGGTTTTCCTCGTGAAGTTCGTTGATGCGACGCTTTATAAAGGTAGCACTGACTTTGAGCTTTTTAGCTAAATCCTGAATTTGCTTCGCGGTCATGGTTCCAATGAACTCGTGGAGCGGTGGATCAAGCAAACGAATGGTTGCTGGCCGCCCATCCAGAGCCTCAAAGATGCCGGAGAAGTCCTTCTTTTGGTAAGGAAGTAGTTTCTTGAGGGCCTTTGCTCTGCCTTGATCGTCTTCAGCCAAAATCATTTGTCTGACCGCATCGATGCGGTTACCCTCAAAGAACATATGCTCTGTTCGGGTTAGGCCGATGCCTTCAGCGCCAAACTGGATTGCATTCTTTACCTGATCCGGAGTATCGGAATTGGTACGAACACCGAGTTTTCGATGCTTGTCCGCCCAACTCATCAACTGTGTAAACTTCTTATATGTAGGGCTTTTCTTGGCGGTAGCCTTATTTTCAAGCAGTGCCTGAATCACTTGGGAGGGCGCAGTTTTTAATTCGCCAGCATAGATATTGCCGACAAATCCATTTAGTGAAAGGAAATCACCTTCCTTAAGTGTAACACCATTTCCGGAAAGGGTCTTTTTTCCATAGTCAATATCCATATCGTGGGCGCCACATACACAAATCTTACCCATTTGGCGGGCAACAAGTGCGGCAT
>JABJCN010000024.1 GCA_018668635.1 Opitutia bacterium | reverse complement strand
GAGAGAGCCTTGCTTAAATTCCTTCCCTTTGGCGAGCACGGTTTCCTTAAAATATACATAGGTGCCAGAGTTGGATTGTCTGCTTATCCGAATAATTTCATCCTTGTCCCCAGGCGCCTCAATGCCGAGTTGGGACCATTTAGTGATACCGCCGTCTTCGCCGAAAATCTGCCCAAGTTGTACAATGGTGATTGTGTCAAGCGGGTTGTCCTTGTGCACATACACAGCCAAGGCATCCATCCCAACAATATGCTCCTTGGGATCCTTGTTGGTATTGGTCTTGGCCTTCTGTACCTCGCTTTTTTTCATTGAACGGCTGCAATTTGCTATATCTGTGGTGCCGTTGATGAGTGCGGCAATGCCGGTACCGGAGCCACCGCCTGATACTTCCACAGATACTGTCGCGTCCACCGTGACATAAGCCTCCGCCCATGCCTGGGCAAGGTTGACCATGGTGTCAGAGCCTGCGTTTTGGATTAGGGTCTTTCCATCCTTCTGGGAATCTTCTCCGCCCCCTCCGCCACAACCAGGGGAGAAAACCAAGGCAACCGAGGCGGTGGCGAGCGTTAATAATGAACGATGAAGGAATTTTTTCTTTTTCATTCTGTATGATTTCCGTTGGCTTTTTGTTCACCCATAAAGGCCTGGACCAAATCCTGGACCTGTTTTTTCAAGTAGTTAAAAGTATTTTCGTAGGCTTCATGGATTTCCTCTTCAGAGCCCTCAAATTCAGAGGGATCTTTTACCTTCCAGCGCATCCCTATGGTGCGGGTGGGTGGGGGAGGGAAGACTTTCTTCGCCGTCTTGCTGAAGGCGATCACCACGTGATAGTGCTCAAGATTAGGGATGTGATCGGCGGACTTGGTGATCTTGTTGGAGATGTCGATGCCCTTGTCGAGTAGGTATCTGATGGTGCGCTCGTCGATGCGGCGCGGTTCGATACCTGCGCTACTGAAGATGAAGTTCTCAAACTGGAGGGAGTTGCCGACGGCTTCAGCGATCTGTGTGGTACAGGAGTTGGTCTCGTCCACGAACAGGACACGGAAGACCTCAGTGCCGAGGTGCTTCATAAACTTGCCAGTGCACATATAGAGGGCCTCCTCACAAATGTTGGCGGACTGATTGGAGGCACGTTCGAAGCGTCGAGTAACGGTCATCAATGAAGTCATCGCCTCCATCGGGAGTCGTTCCCGTTCTCTTAACAATATAATACTCTCGTTTATTTGGTCTCGAAGTGTACTGGCGGCGTCGTCTTCTTTGATTGTCTCCCAGGCTAGATCGGAATTCTCCTCCAGGAATGCTCGAACTGCTTTATCCAGCATCTGTCCGGCGGCATCAGCCAATTTTTTCATATCGGCATAATCCAAGTCGATATCCATCGAGTTGAGAATAAGGGCTTCCCTGGCAATACTGGCAGCGTAGTCCCCAATTCGCTCCAGTTCTTGATTTACCTTGATCGTTGCATAGACGAATCGCAGGGAACCCGCCACTGGCTGTTGACGCACGAGAAACTCCAGGCAGAGTCGGTCGACTTCCTGTTCGAGATCGTCGATCTTCTGATCTCGTAGAATCACTGAGTAGGCCAGTGCGCCATTACGTTCGAACAACGCACGGCTACTTTCTTCAATTACATTGCGAACAATGTCCGCCATTTCCCGCACTCGTTTTCTGATACGGTCGATGTCCTGCCGAAGACTGGCTTCGAGATTGGGTGTTGGGTTGGTTTCCATGATTCTACTTTTATAATTTTATGTGGCATACAAGGCGGATAGGTGACGACAATGTTACATTTGTGTTACATTGCCTGTGGTCTTTTATTTTCACGAAACAGGCACAGTTTATAGATTAATTTTAACAAAATCCTGTTTTTTGTCTTGGGATTTCTCCATGTAATTAGGATTCAATATACCTTTTACAAAATTCTTTGCCCGTGAATCGAAAAATACAGAAAGCAGTTTTTAACTTCTACAAGGACATCGGCTATTCAACTTACTCTCGTGAAAAGAAGCGTCTCCAAGTGGAACTTCTTAACCTGCAACACTGGGTGTTGGAGGGAAAAAAGCGGGTTGCCTTAGTATTTGAAGGGCGCGATGCGGCAGGGAAGGGATCGACCATCAAGCGTTTTGTCGAGAACCTCATGCCAAAATATCTACGGACTGTGGAGTTGGAAACCCCGACTCCCGTGGAATCAAAGCGATGGTTTCATCGCTATGAGAAACACCTTCCCAAGCCCGGGGAACTCGTTTTCTTTGACCGTTCATGGTACAATCGTGCTCTGATTGAACCCACCATGGGGTATTGCAACAAGAGCCAGTACAAGTACTTCATGAAGAAGGTTCTGGATTGGGAGGAGGAGCTCATTCATGATGGTGTGATACTGATCAAGTTTTACCTCTCGGTTGACAAGTCGACCCAGCTTTATCGCTTTGAGGAGCGTATCACCGATCCCCTAAAATATTGGAAGTACTCAAAAAATGACCAAATGGTGCGCAATAAGTGGGACATTTTCACCAATTACAAAGAGCAGATGTTTGCTCGAACTTCCTCCAGGATGAGTCCATGGGTTATGGTGAACTCCAACAACAAACTTTACGCCCGATTGACCTGTATGCTCTATGCCATTTCCCATATTGACTATGGAAAAAAGAAGCGCTTCAAGCCGCTTCGGGAGGAAAAGTTGCGACAACGATACCGCATCGTAGTCGATGGAGTTCCATTTAATGGACTCGACTACCGCCAATACAGCGTCCTTAAGCAACTCACCAGCTAATCCGTACGGCGGAGGTAAAACCCCAGCCCTTGTAACTGGAGCCAGAACCGCTGGCTTTCATCTCCGTATATTGGATTCCATTTTGCCATTTCAGTTTATGGCCGTAAAAATAGTGATTAATCCCACAATAATATTCGCTCGCCTTGTTGCCTTTCCCTGAAACGAGGCTTTTTTCGTATTTTCCCAACCTAATGGGGTTGCCACCTGAACTTTTAAGGTGAGTGTACCTCAAGACAGCCTGTGTCTTGTCGGTGAGATCGTAGAACGGCATGAATTGGAGGCCAAACAGGTCGGGTTGGCCAGCGTATCCATCCCCGACGGTCAGGTCGGTCCATAGGTGGCGTTTGTTTTTTTCGAGCTTGGAGACCAAGGAGATG
>JABJCN010000168.1 GCA_018668635.1 Opitutia bacterium | reverse complement strand
TTCAATGAATACGATCCTGCCTATGATCCTTATTCAGATACACTCTACTTCGCCTCCAACCGCCCAAAGCGTGAATTGACCGAGCAAGAGAAGAGGGCGTGGTTGGCAACCCAGCGTGAACTCGTGTTTTCCACGGATTATGACATATTCAAAGCCACCAGTGTACCGTCTCCTGAGATGGAGGAAGGTACGAATCCCAAGTCTATTGCATCGGTTGCCCGATTCAATCCCTGCCAGAGAATTACTTATCTGAACACCACTTTTCATGAGGGGCAGGTTGCCCTGACCCCGCGTGGGGATTTTCTATATTTTGCATCCAATCGTGAAGGTGGTGAAGGTGGTTTTGATATCTATCGGGCCCGTGTTCTTAACGGGCAATTCGTTGACCTGGAAAATGTAGGTACAACCGTCAATACTTCCCACGATGAGATGGACCCGGCTCTTTCCCTTCAGGGTTACATGCTGGTCCTCAGTTCAAACCGTCCACGGATGCTTGAAGGGGAGGGCGATGAAGTATCTTCCTCCTTCACTCTTTACCAGAGTACATCACGGGAGGTTTTTGTTCAGATTGACCAGTCTGAATGGGAAGCGCTTATCGGTTTCCTCGGTCAAAACTTTTGGTGGATAATACTGCTGGTTGCAGCCTTGGCCGGTATCTTCTATCTCCTTCATATTCTTCGACGCAAGGATGTGGAGATCGGGATGACTGCAAGAAGCCTTCTTGGCTCACTTCTTTTCCATGCGGTGTTGGCATTGTTGCTAAGTCTCTGGTTCCTGACCTACCAGATTATTGAATCCGCAAAGGATCCTGTCATGGAGGCTGATCTTGATACGAATGCCCTCGCCCAGGAGAAACTTGCACTGGAAATACGGGAAAAAGTCACAGAGATGCTTCCTGCAGTGGAACAGCCAATATATGCACAGCAGGTCGTTCCGGATATGCCCGTTCCCAATCTTGAGCCTTTGGAAACTCCGGACATTGCGCCACCTCCCGATGCATTCTTGGTCAAGAGTGTACCGGTGGAAATACTGCATGAGCTCCCTGAACCCGTGCGACGGGAATTGCCCCCCTCCGAATTACCCACGCCGGACCGCCCTGAAATTCAGGAACTTGCCGCCACCACCCCGGCCTTTAGGATGGAGATACCCGAGGTGGAGGCGGACAATTCCGAACAACCCCAGTTCAAGCAGTTGCAGGACACCGACCGGCAGGTCCGGAAGGCAGATGCCCCACTGCCTGAGGCTCAGGCACAGCCCACCGAGACTCCTTCCATTGAGGTTGCTCAAGCCCGGCTGCCGCAATCGGTTTCCGCCATTCAGGAAGTTCGTGCCAATCCTGCCCTACCGACCTTGCCTGACCCCGTCCTGCCCCAACTGGATACCGCCACGGATGTCCCTGAAATTGCATTCAATCTGCCGGCGAGCCTGAAACTGGAGTCTGATCACAATGTAGAGACCGAAGCTGCGCCTGAATTCCAGAAGGTTACTTCTGATGAGTCCCTGGCCAATGTCCAACCCCTTGAGAACGCAGTTTCCGAGGAGGAACCTGTCCAGGACTTGGGCCGTGCTGTTCAGGAACAATCCGCACTTCAGGAAAAGACCCCCGTATTTGAAGCCAAGATTGCCGATGTTCAATCGGATAAACCGGTGGATAACCTGCCTGCCTTTGAAAGCCGAACGGAGATCCTGAAGGAAATTCCCAGCCTACAGGTCAACATGAAGCTTGAAAGCAAGCGGGACTTGCAGGCGGAATCCGGGGCTCCGGAACTCAAGACTTTCAAAAAGGATATCAATGTCGCCAAGGCCGTTGAGTTGGAGAATGCCGAGGAGCGCCCTGAACTTCCCGAACTGAAAGTCGCCAAGACAGATAACGGGTTACCGGATGCCCCCGTCGACATCAAGGTTGATGCAAAGTCACAGGCCCGTCCGGTGGAGGACCAACTATCCACCTTTAAGGATAATCCTGAGTTGCTAAAGGCTCCAATCAGCCCGCTGGTCGCTGGAATTGAACTTGAAGGCAAACGCGACATACAGGCGGAGGATGGAGCTCCTGAGGTTGAGAAATTAAATGCGGATGCGAATGTCGCAAAGGCTGCAGCCTTGGAGTTGGATGCAACCCTTCCGGAGGATGCTGTTCGGGAAGTCGCCGCCCATGAACTTCCCAAAAGCAAGAAGGCCGAGCCACTCATCAGCCTGAAGCCACTCGACTACCAGCCAAATCTTCCCGAATTGACGGGGCCGGACTCTCGTATCGCCGCGCACCTGCCGACCGTGGACCTTTCCACCAGACTCCTGCTGGAAACCCAGCCGGTTGATCAGGAACCCTATCTCCTTCGTGACCCAAAAATGCGCGAGAAGGTGCTTGAGCGCCTTGGGGGCAACGAGGATACCGAAAAGGCAGTTTCGCGCGCCCTTGACTGGTTTACGCGCTACCAGGAGAGGGATGGTCGCTGGAGCATGGACCGGCACGGCGGCCAGAAGAACCACGATTTTGCCGCCACCTCCTTTGCCGTACTCTGTTACTTCGGCTGGGGGATCAAGCACAATGAGCCCGGCAAGTATCAGAAGCCTGTGGATAAGGCGATCAAATGGTTGGTTGGCAAAATGGGCGAGAACGGTGACTTCACCAATGGTCAAGGTAACGGTATGTATGATCAGGGCGTTTCCACCATGGCACTGGCTGAAGCCTATGGGTTGACGAAGGATCCCAAGCTCAAGGAACCTCTGGAAAAGGCGGTAGGCTTCATCATTAAGGCCCAGAACCAGAAGCATGGTGCCTGGGATTATCGACCAAATAGTAACCGCATTGACACCTCTGTCTCCGGTTGGCAGATCATGGCTTTGCGGAGTGCCCGCATGGCTGGCATCAAGATTGAGGATCGCCCGTTTAAGCTTGCTGCTAAGTGGCTGGATACCATCGGGGCAGGCAAGCACCGGGGTATCTACGGCTATGATGGCCGAAACTATAAGACTGAAGCCATGGTTGCCGAGGGTCTCTTTGCCCAGCAACTTCTCGGCACTCCCCCCAGTCATCCCCGAATGCAGGAATCCATCAAGCATATAGAGCAAAAACTTCCAGATAGAGGCCGACCTGATTTTTACTACTGGTATTATGGTTGTCTCAGTCTCTACCAGAACCAAGGTCCGGTCTGGGATGAATGGAATGCACGGATAAAACCCATCTGGCTCGACCTTCAGGTCAAGAATGGAGGCAATGCCGGAAGCTGGGATCCCAAGGGCGGCCGTCACATGAACGATATGGGACGAGTCATCAGTACAGCCCTGGCAACTCTCTCACTGGAGGTCTACTATCGCTACCTGCCCCTCTATCAGGAACGTGCCATAACCCTGACCTTACGAGAGTGAATGAAAATCCGTAATTCGTAATGAAGTTTCTCCAAGTCTTTCTTGTTTGTAGCCTTTTCGGGTTTGCCGGTTGCCTGACCTATCAGTCTTCATGGGAGAAGGGGGCAAATTCTCCGCAAACCAAGCCTGTCGAGGGGCGTTGGAAGGGGACGTGGTTGAGTGATGCAAATGGTCATACAGGTGGTTTAAGAGCCGTTGCCTCTCATATTGAGGGAAACCTATATCGGTTCGAGATCGGAGCGACCTTCTGGAAGGTACTTCGTGCTTCTTATGACGTTAATTTTACGATCACGCCGGATGGAGAAAAGCATATCCTTAGCGGCGAGCAGAACCTTTCAGGACTCATGGGTGGATTCTACACCTACGAGGGTCGCATTGAGGAAGGTGACTTAATCGTAAAATACAAATCGAAGCGGGACCACGGAACCTTTCGTATGCGGAAGGTTGATTGATTAAGCCCTTTACTGTGGGGGCTAAATTCGTGAAACTACTCTTCCTTGGCGCCGCCAAGGGTGATGTTGATCTTGTACTTGTTCTGCAGGTGGGCATGGGCGCGGCTTGCGGAACTGGACTTGGGATAGAGCTTGCAAATGGATTGATAGCTTTTGATTGCCTGTTCACGCCGGCTTGATTTCTCATAGGTTTCACCAATACGCCAGAGGGCGGTTTGGGCATGACCGTCGCCGTAGCTTCTTGCCTGGTTGTATAAAGTTAGTGCCTCATTCCATTGCTTCTGGCCACGGTGGAGGTCTGCCATCTTGAAGTAGGCAGAAGGAAAGTTATCACTAAGCCGATAAGATTGAATCCCCTTGGGAATGTCCTTTAGCGCCACATAGCAGTCACCAATGGCCCAGTAGTGTCCGGATTTCCCTGTGGTTGTGATCACATTCCGCCAACTCTCGATCGCTTTTTCGTATTTCCCGGCCTCCTGCCAAGTGCCAGCAACTTGCTCAAACCACTTGCCCTTGTTTTCCTGATCAATACTGGCCACGTAGGTATAGATTTGAACGGCCTCTTCAGGCTTTTTACATTCGCGGTAGACTCCCGCACTCTCACTGGCCCACTTGGCTTCGTTTTCCTTGTCGAGCTGGATGATCTTCCCGTAGATGCTCTTGGCCCCGTCCGGATCCTTGTCCTCCCGATACATTCCTGCGATGTTGGCAAGGCCGTTGACCTTGTTCTTGAAGCGTTCGTAGGTTTTTCGAGCTTCCGCGCGACGTTTCTTGGCCTTGTGCCAGGAGGCAATCTTGCCAAGGACGTCATCGTCCATTCCAATCATTTTGCCCATGCGCTCATAGGTATCCAGTACCTCCTTGTCACGTTTGACGGTAGCGTGCAGGTTTGCGATGCGGCCAAGCAAGTCGCGGGCTACCTCCTTGGCTTTTCCTTTTTCCAAGTCTTCAGGGACTCGTCCGTTAATAAACTTGATGAGATCGTCAGTCAGTTTCTCACCGCCCTTGACGGTTTCTTTTTTCTTGAGCAGGTGCCCAACAGCACCCTTGCCTATATTATGGGCATGTGAAATCAGTCCTCCATGTCGCCTCATATGATGAGCACCCTCCTGTTCCTGTAGTGCTTCAAGTCCCTTGGCCCCATCACCGCGATAAAAATAATATCCAGCAAGATCCTGGGCGGCCTTGGCAAGATGGTAATCATTGGCTTTGGTTCTCTTGATTTCAAAGGTTAATTCCTTGAGGATTTTGAGACGGAGTTTTTCGTCCTTGTGGACATTTGCAATATCGAGCATATCCCAGAGGGCAAGTACGCGGACTTGCTTGTCCGGGTAGTCTTCACGGACGTTATCAAAGGCTTTAATGGAATTCTTGATTTCCCCAATGTCCTTGTAGGATTTTCCAATCAGATAGGCAGCGAGTGCGGCTTCCGGGGATTCAGGCCAGTAATCGATGACCGATTGATATCCATCCCGGATTGCAGTGTTGACCTTGCGTTGGCGGACAAGGCAGTGGCTCCACATGAGTTGGGCGTATGGCGCCGCATCACTGCGCTCATAGAGGGTCAGGAATTTTTCAAACTCCGCCATGGCAGCCTTCAGGTCTCCTTTGGCATAGAAACGTTGGGCAACGACAAGCTGGTATTTCTCTGTTTGACGCAGTTCTTTCGCCACCTCAAACCGCAGTTGATCATTGGCGTTACGGAGACCCTCATTAATCTTTGTTTGGGCCGTAACAATATTGCAGAGCAGACAGGCGATAAAGATGGAGTATAGGAATGTTTTCATGGTCTGGAAATCTTGATTCGTATCTTCACTTCTTTTTGTTCTGTCGGTCGAGCCATTTATTGTATTCTGCATGGGCATAGAAAATGACGTTGGTTCCTAGCTGGTAACAAAGTTCTGAGATTTCAGGCGTTACGCCGGCGTGACCGTCGGCCCATGCGTCCCCAATGTCTCCGGGATGGTAGTAGGCAACAAGGCGACTGTCAACGACCCACCCGAATGCATCTTTACCTCCATGAGGCGCCACATATGGAAGAAAGGGGATGATGTAAGGGATTTGGTGGACCTCGTGATCAAGGGGAACCTTTATAGGTCTTACCCTTGGGAATAGGCGCTTCATTACGTTAAAGAACTGTCCATGCCAGCGTCCACTCCCTCCATTATCGGCAAAGATCATGCCGTGCTTGTCGATAAGGTACTCACGCAGGATTTCTACTTCCTTGTTGCTGAGGCTGATATTTCCCTGACCGGTCATATAGACCATGGGTGGACTTTTCCCGATAGGGAAGTTCTTGAGCTGCATGACTTTGCGGGACTCAGTCTTTTTTGCGGTCTTGTGACTGGTGCGAACGTGGTATTCCAGCAGGAGATTCAGGTCAGCTCCAACACCGAAGTCCTGGTCCCAGTCCCCTCCATTATATTCCAGCCTTATAAACCTTACCATGCCGCGATTTGTACCCCCGGAAAAACCGGCTCCCTTGCCTTTGCCATAGCCAACGGTATATGCGTGTTTTGTAAGCTCTGTAAGCTGGAGCTTTACCTTGTCAATGGGTGGTGGGTTGAAGAGAACCGCACTGAAGGGGTTTATGACGAACTTTTTCTTAATAACCTTCTGGACAACGACCTGTTGGACCTGCTTCTGTTCGCCGCCTCCGGCTGGCATTTCATAAAGCTCCATGCACCCTGACAGGCTGGTCAGGATAAGGAAAAGCAGAAAGAAAAGAATGGAATAGGCCGCGATTGTGGATAAGGATTGGTTGAGTTTCTTTTTTTCACCGTTCCCGTAATAACGCGCGTCCAGATCGAAAGGATCCCAGATTTCATCCCCGCCCTGTAGAATTGCTGCAGATCCACTCATTGCGGAAAGCGGGCCGGTAAAGTCTACATCTGATTTCCCTTCGGCCGCACTATAAAAGCGAGCCCTCTGGAGCTCCCATGCACGACGGTCCACATACCAGACTGTCCAACCAAGGCCCACGAGGAAAACAGCGGCCAAACCGCCGCCAGCCGTAATAGCGCGCGCCTCGCCCCAACCAAGAAAGTGCGTGGTAAAGACAAGCCACTGCCACACGGGGAGGATACAAACACTGGCTACTGCTCGCAGGCGAATATTGTCATCCCAGTGACGAGCCATGTCGATCCAGCAATAGGCAAGATAAATTGAAAGACTGAAGAACAGGAAGAGGAACAGTTCAGGAAAAAGGGCGGTGTTGGTCGACCACAGGTACCACAGCCAACACCAGACGATTGTGTAGCCAATGGTAAGATTCTTGCGAAGTCGAAAGCTTCCCATGGTCATATCCCAACAGAACCAGGCAGCCCATAAGATGGAGACGATGGCAAAGGTTGTGCCTCCAAATATCTTTGCTGCCTCGTAGGTAAATCCATCAAGGATAAACGTTAGCATCTGGAAAAACGGGATCAGGACAAGGGAGCCAAGCCTTAGGGTTGCCGTGAGGTCCCATTTATTTCTGAAAGCCCGTAGCAACCAGACAGTGGAAAAATACCAGGATGGAAGAAACACAATCAGGAGCGTCCAATGAAGCCACGTCCAGGAAATCCAGTTGCTTGTCCATATCCAGAAAAACAACAGCCAGACCAGACAGTAGCCAAGGGTTAGCTTCAGGAACTTGTTCTCCGGTTGGCTCAGATAGGACCAGAAGTTGATTGCATAAGCTTTGCTCCACTTAAACGATTTCCGGCCTTTTGCACTGAGGAATTTCCAGAGGAGTTTACTCCCGTTGACTATCAGGGAGCCAATCAACGTATAGAATTGCCAACTGGTCAGCGTACGGAATAAATCCCGAAAAGTTGACTCTTTAGCGTTGGGAGACATTGCATTCAGTGAATTTTGACCTATGACAAGGCCCTGCCCGCAATATAAGTTGCCTCAGGATTGATATTCATTCTTTTGGAACTCATCTGTTATTTCAATTCGTCAAAGAGGTCATCGCCTGTGTCATCCAGCGGATTCACCGCCTTTGGAGCATCCTTGGTCTCACCGATGCCAAGTTTGTCGATGACGGGGTTGCCGGTAGCGGTCTCACCCAGTGGCGTCTGGATTGTACCGTCTTCGTTGGGGGTAGTGGTGCCGTCCTGTGGTTGGGTGTTATCTTCCGGGTTGGCTGGCGCGGACTCTTCGGTGACCGTTGTCTTTTCCTCCTCGGGATTGAAGAGATCGATCGTGAAGGGGATTACGGTAAAGGCGAGAATGAGTGCGGAAAAGATGACAACGGATTGCATGAAACCTTTTGTCAGGGTGCTCTGGGCAACCAAGCCGAGCATCTCCTTGGGACTCTTCCCCTTCATTTGACCGAGGAAATCGCGAAGTTCATCTGCCGTTGCCGAGACGTTGCGGCGGAGATTTTTCAGGTCATGTCCAATATTGGCCATGGGTTGAATCCCGGTAGGGGAGTCCCCCTGCCTTTGACGGGCAATCTTGAGGGCCTCGTCCAGGTTGACCTGCTTTTTCTCACGGGAGAAGTCGAGTCCTTCAACCTTGGAGAGTGGTGCCCATTCAGATGCACCCTCCGCCCAGGCATAATCCATTTCGGCCAGGATGCCCTGATTAATGAGTGCCTGGACATCATCGACGGTGTAGGGACCAAATTTTTCCTTGTTTCGGGAGATGTATATATTCATGGCTGTTTATTTGAAAGTTCAGTTTCAGTTTTTCATGCGTTCATCTTCCAGAACATGCAGGAGGTCTCCTCCTGCTTCACTGATGGCTTCGATGACGGGTTCGAAATAGGTGGCAGTGGCATGTTTGTGGACCTTGAGTAGTATGGTGCGCTTTCCTGCCTCTGATTCGCCAAGGATTTCAGTAAGCGCACCAGCAAGACTGGCCACACCAACCTCTCTGCCATTGAGATAAGCTTTGTTGTCCGCATCAATGATAACGCTGGCCTTTGAGTTCTTTGCCTGATCCAACTCATCAATACGAGCCGGTTCCCACTGGATGTGACTGTCGTCCTGCACGCGTGCAAGAATGACGAAGAAAATTAGTAGAAGGAAGGCTATATCACCCATTGCCATGGAGGGAACCGTGGCATTGTACTTCTTTCGTTCAATTTTCACAAGTAAGAGAGGTTTTACTATTTGTAGAAAAAGTGCACTGAACCATTAATCAACGGATACGGTTCGTTGTTCCTCCAGTTGGAGTGTGATAATACCACCGGCTTTCTGGACAAGGTTGGTGACCTCTATCCAGCGTTCATAAGGTGTGTTGGGTTTACTTTTTAGCACAACAACCTTATCCACTTCACGTTTTTTCTGTGCCAATACGCGTTTAATCTCAGAGCCGAAGCGTTCCATTTTCATGGGGTTTCCGTTCAGGACTACACCATCTCGGGAGACTCCGACTTCAGGGTTTTCACTTTGCTGCTTCTTTTCGGGTTGTTCCTCGCTTTTCGGGAGGGTTTGTTTACGACCGCTGTCCGGTTGTACAGATGCACATACGAGAAAGAAAATTATTAGGATAAACGCGATGTCGCTGGTCGCGCTGTGCGGGGGCTCAACAAGCAGGTTGTTGCGGCGGCGGATTTTCATGGCAGCCGTTGGAGCGGAGTTTTCCTAGGACGATACGGTTTCACCTTCTGCGGACTGGGCGAGGGTGAGCTGCAGAGTAATTACCTCAACCAGTTCAGTTGACGTGCTCTCAACCTCAAGGACGAATCGATTAATAATACTGCTGAAATAGTTGAATCCCAGGAATGCCGGTATACCTACAATTAAGCCAAAGCAGGTCGTCAGTAGTGCCACCATGATCCCACTGGCTGCTGCCTCGACAATATTTACCTCGCCCATGGTTTCCACAATGTTGGCAAAGGATACGATCATACCCTGTACCGTTCCGAGGAAGCCAACCATTGGGGCGACAGAGGATATGGTGGCCAGAATGGGAAGGTGGCGTTCAAGTGCGGCAACAATGTGTACGCTGTAGCTCTCCATGCTCTGGATTACCTGGGTCTCAATCTTTGCCGGGTCATAACCAAGTCGGCGAAGCACAAGGTATTTTCGAAGACCGTTGGAGAGAACTGCCGCAACCGGGCCTCTTTGGGAATCGCAAAGGTTCATGGCTTCCTCGACCTGATCCTTTGTAAGGAGATCGAGAACTTGTTGCCGCAGGTCATCATCATTATTGTTCAGCATCTTGAGGCTGCGATAGCGCTCAATAATTACCGCGATGGCAATGATGCCCAAAATAAGAATGGGCCACATAAAGAATCCACCATCAATAAGGAGTCCCAACGCTCCTGAATCAAAGAACTGGGATAGAATGCCTGGTTCGTTTGTAACTGCATCGGCACCGGCCTGTGCCGCATCGGCTCCTTCTGTTGTGTTTTCTACGGTGTTGTTTGTTGTTTCGGTTTCCTCAGTGGAAGCTTGGGCCAGAAAAAGCATGATTGTTGGGGCAGGGATTTACGGCTTCAGAAGTGGGCTTTCTTTCTTGCTACTCAACATTGGCTTCACGTTCAAATTGAGCCAGCATCTCAGGGAGAGCCAAGCGGCCACGGGCATACTTTGCCGCGTCGCTTTCAGGGAAGTCCCAGCGGCATCGGTTGTAGCGGCGGAATGCCTCGGGGACATTTTTGCCCATGCGGTAGCTTTCACCTCCCCAGAAGAGGGCCTCAGCGCAAAGCTTGTCGTCGGGGAATGTCTTTGCAAACTTGTCGAATGCAGCACCGGCGATCTTGAAGTCCTCTGCCTTGTAGTAGCATTGGCCAACGCGGAAAGCCATCTTCGGTGCCAGTTCGTGCTCTTGGAAACGTTCAGTAAACTTGGCCCCGACAGTTGCTGCCACAGGGAAGTTCTCATTCTTGTAGAAGTATTCGTTGATTCGTACCATGACGTTGGCGATGAGAGGGCTGTCCGGGTATGTGGAGGCAAGTGTGACATATGCTTCGAGTGCTTCATCAAACCGATCCGCCTCTTCATAGCATTGCGCAAGCTTGTACTGGGCATCTGAGGCAAGGGAGTGGTCCGAGTGGTTGCGGATGATATCCTCGTATGCCTCTATGGCCTCATTCCAATTCTTGAGTTCCTGCGCAAACTGACCACGAAGATAGCTGACTCGCGCCGCATGCTTCGGGCTTGGATAGTCCTCGGTTAGCTCACGGAGGACTCGCAGACCGTTGGCCAGGTCCTCATTGGCATCTTCTTCGCGACCGAGGTCAAGGTGGCTCTTGAAGAGCTCGAAGTAGCTTTCAGCAATGTGGAACTGGGTTTGAATGGCAAGGTCATCGTTTCCAAATACCTTACTGAATGAGGACAGGAGCCCGTTGGTGCCAATGGCAATTGCCGCTTCTGAATCAAGGATGAGTTCTTCCTCCGCCCCGGAACGTGGGTCCGCATAGGATACGGTTATTTTTTCGCCGAAAAAGCACTCAATCTTCCCGTCAGCGCTGTCCGGGGTTGCACGCTCCTCGGCAGCGAGGGCGAATACGCCAGTGAATGCACCACTATGAGAAAGGGTTTCCTCCAGTTCAAAGGTTTCCTCTTCGCCTCGTTCGGTTTTTACGGTAATTTTTATCTTGTCGCGTTCATCCGTAATATCCTGGTCGGGGTCTTTCACGAGGAAGTAGGCCTTTTCTCCCAGATGCAGGGTTTCAACAGGTTGTTCATAATTATGATCGGTAATTGCAAGGAATCCATCAGTAACCAACCTTGCTTTCGAATCATAGGTTGCTTCCTTTCCGTCCGGGCGAATTTCATCCTTGTAGCTGGCTTGTGCAACGTCAGGTCCTGTCAGGTTTAGAACATAAACAGAGCCGGCCGGTATCTCGGTTTCCTCCTCGCCTTCTTTCGGTTCAGGGGGAATGACTCGTCCCGCAACTCCATTGGGCATTTCAGGAGTCTTGGGGACAAGGCTGGGGCTGTCTTCCCCACCCAGGTTCAGGAGCAGTTGCCCAATGAAACGACCCTGCTCAAGGGCTGGATTCTCAGTTTCAGCCTCGGGGCTTCCGCTTCCACGGAAACTACTGGAAAGATCACATTGAACTATGTGCTTCTGGTTTTCTCCCACTTTGATTTCCACCTGAATCTTGGAGCCGGTATTCTTGGCTTGATCAGGATCAATCACCTCAACCGTTAGAGGAAGTTGGTAGGCAATGCCACCAACGAAATCTTTGCCTGCATCCTTCACTGGGTCGAGATAAGTCGACTTGGGCGCTCCACCTGGTTCTGTTGCTGAGTGACGGGTTTCTATGATGCGAATTGAACCATCAGTCGCTTTGTTTACAAATACAGTTGATTCCCTGTGGTGCTTGTGTCCTGGGAAGGTGTTCTGTAAGTCAAGGTAACGAAGATACACTTCGTCTCCCGGTTTTACGACAAGTACCGGTACATCTTCTTCTACATCTTCATCCTCGGTTTCATTTTCATTGTCTGTGTTCTCATCCTCGGTTTTTGCATCGGTATCGGCAGCTTCTTCTTGCCCTGCAGGAGGATTGAGAGCCTTGGTATCAATCTCTGTCCTGAAAACACCGGTATTGGTGTCGGTTTCGGATGCCGTCAACTGGATGACTTCATCATTATTTAGCTGAATTTCGACTGGGATGCTGTCGACATCGGCAGTTTCATCCATGTCGAAATCGGTGACTTCAATGATGATGCGTTCACCGGGATCAATACGGAGCAGGCCGAGTTCCACCTGCTGGACTTCACCGTTTTCCTGTTGCCTGAAATCATAGACCAATTGGTCAACACTTCCGTTGTAATAGGTGGCAGAGAGACTGTGGGTCAATAGCCGGTTGCGCTGGAGGCCTCCAGCCGTCAGTTCATCTATATAACTGGCGGTTACCTTGTCTCCGGCAGTGATTTCAAGTATGTTGTTGTTGGCAAGTGCAAGAACATCGGCTTCAGTGGGAATAAGGTCCACCTCGGCCCCCGAAATCTCGATGTGGTTTATGGCCAGTGCCTCGCCGATATATTCATCCACAATGAAACGGGCATGACGAAGGTTTCGTTCGGCAAATGAAAATGTAATAGTGGTTTCTTCCTTCACCACAAGAGTTTCAACCGCTTCTTCCTCCGGCTCCTTCTCTTTTTCCTCCTTGAAGGCGGCAGCTAATTCAGGTGACGGAAGAAAGTCGGTGAGTCGGAAATCACGAATGCGAACTTCTTCTGAATTGGGGTTTTCTCTAGCACGCTTTGCTGATACACCGCCTGTTGCATTGTTTGCGACGGTGACAATGGTTATGTCGTGCATTCCTCGATCCAGGTAGGCGTCTGCAGTTCCGCCGGATTTTTGGCCCCGACCGAGCTTTATAGCGGGGTCAAGGATGAGGTCCCCACCAATCATGATGGCTGTATTTTGACCGCCAACCTCGAAGCGTACTGCACCTTTGCGTGCCTGAATGAATTTGCCCTGCCAGATGACTGCGTGCTTGGCTTTTATAGCTTTCTCGTCCAGACCTTCAGGGTCGAGTGCCCATTCGAGTGAATTGACGATCGCTGTCTCGATGGGTTCCTGTTTTTGAACCAGGGAAAGAATGGATTCCCAGTTGGTGATATTTGCACCAAGTCGGTAGACGCGCTGTGTGATGCCTTCTGGAAGTGCTTCGGAGACATAGGAAAGCTCAAGGTCAAAGCCAAGGTCTGAACTGCTGCCATTAGCTTGGTGTACTCGAGCGGCTATACTGTTTTTACCATCAATCAAAGAATCAGCTGGAAGTTCGAAGGTGAGGTACCTGTCTTCGTCCTTGTCCCCTCGGGTTTCGCTTGCTACAGTGGTGCGTTTTGCATCTCCATCCGGCATGTTATCGCGGGCGACTTCCTTTCCGTTTATATAGAGGATAAATCCATCATCACTCAAAATACGTGCCTTAACTTCGGAAATCTCGTTTCCTTCATCGAGTGTGAAGTCGAAACTTTTACGAAAGAAGGTAACGAGGTGTTTCTTCTCGGCGTCATCTCCAAATTCGACATCTGTGGTGGGAGTGATTCTTCCGAGTTGGCCGTACCCAAGGGGGCCTTTACCGGATTTCCAATCGGAATCATCAAAGTCGGTGGTTGCCCATCCTGCTGGTGCGTCTTCTCCCTTGTCCAGGAATTTCCAGTCAGAACGCTTCGTGATGTGGGTCTTGCCTTCATGTGAAGCTACTGGTTCAGGCTCTGTCCCGACGGGGAAGCGCGCTAATCGGTACCAGAATCGTCCATCATGGCTGCCTTGAAGCCGAACACGTAATGGAGCCTGATCATTGGCATCCGGTGTGTGGAGAACAATGCTTGATACAGGATGGACGTCCTTGATGTCGACGCTAAGCCACTTTGGTGTCGCTCCATCAGGCTCTGATTTCCAGGTTGATTCCTCATCGTGGTCGATTGCCATGAGGGGGTTGAACTCGATGGCGGTATCAGAGGCGAGGGCACCGGCCGGTAGTTCAGCGGTTTTTACTTCGCCCTCAAAGATACCGGAGTGAGCCTCTGTCTCCTCCAGGTCAATTGTTACTTCATCCCCACTCGTCGTGACTAGTTTAACAGGGGTTTTATCCGGTCCATTTGATAGATTGCGGTCTCCATCCTCGACCCGTAGGTAAACAACATTCCCGGGCTTAATCTGGTTGTCCGGACGGTCGATGGATTTTCGAAGATCCTGTTCTTCTTCCTCTGTTTCCTCCTTTAATTCCTCGGTGAAGGTCTCTTCATCCTCAATGACTATTTTGCTTGAGGATGCAATAAACTCAGCATCGGAGGCGACATGAATCTCATTGGTGCTAAGGATGTGGAACCTGAATTCATTCTTAAATGCCTCGGGGTAGTCGACTGTGATGACGTCGCCGCCCTTGATTTCAAGCGTGCCACTCTTGGCTTCAGCCTTGCCAAGGATTGTCGGTATCTCCGTCATGAACAGACCTTTTCCAGCCCCACCGCTTACGAGGTGGACGGTCTCCTCATCGTTACCGGGTTTGGTGGTGATTATGACTGGAATCTTGGTGTGGCCTCGACTGATGCCCAGATCACTATCCTGTACGACTATGGATAGTGCAAGGCCCGGGGTGTGCCACCGCTTGGAGCGTTGTCCCAGACGACCAACCGTACGCAGTAGGTCGAGTTGGTCCATATAGCGCTGTTCAATACCATAGACCTCGGCGAGATTGAACAGGGTTTCATTTGCGAGTTCTGCATCAGGCATCCGCTCGAGGACATTTCGAAAGATTTTTCGTGCAGTTTCACTATCTTCCTGTCGATGTGCCAGGACACCACGCAGGAACTCTGCCCGAATCATAATCCGGTGGAACCGACTATTGGCTAGGTCATCAAAAATTTCCTGTGCCTTTTCATAGATTTTCTGGGACATATAGGTTTCGCCAATACCAAATTTTGCTTCTGTGGCTTCCTTGGTATCCTTATACTGGTTTGTAACCGAAAGGTATTCATTCCGCGCAATGTCATAGTTGCCCGCCTTGTAGTAATTCTGGGCGAGAAGCAGTTGGACCTGAGCCTTTTCTTCATTGTTGAATTGTTTGGACTCACCGTTCTTGACGAGCCAGGAGCGTAGTATATCCTCAGCTCGATCATGGTTTTCCTGACCTCCTCCCGTCACATGGGTGTTGGCCGAGAATAGCACAACGTCCACGGGAAGCTCATGACGGTGTTTATCAAAAAGTTCTCGATTTTTTTGGTATGCGTCCAGTGCTGCGGGTTTGTCACCAAGACGAAGGTGCAGGCCGATCTGCAGGAGTGGGGCAAGGGGACTGTCTTCGTCAATGGAGATACCGATGGCACCGAGGCGGGAGTATGCCTGGGTAATCATGCTTCGCGCTTTTTGCTGACGGTTTTTGTCTACAGCTGTAATATTGGCCAGCATATTGGACAGTAATGCTGCGGATGAGGCATAATCCTTACGTCCCATTGCATTTTGAGCATAGGACATAAGGCGGTCGAAATGGGTGGCGTGGTTGCTTACATCCTGCGTTGCGTCCCGATATATCTTGAGTCTCTGCATTATGGGAAGTTCCTTTGCTGAATCGAGTTCGAGGAGGGCGAGGCTTGCAGGTGCGCTGGCTCCATGGGCATTCATATTACGGACCATATTGAAAACCTGGGCCTTGACGGCGTCTTCTGTCTCCTTGTCGGCCCTCATGCCATCGACCCATGAGAGGGTTGGAGTATCTCCCATGGTCCATAGGGAGAAGGGGATGGCATTCTTGCGCTGTCGAGCCTGAAGCAGAACCTGCTCCATCTTTCCGTAGTCCTTCTTTTTATAATAAATGTCGGCCAGCCAGGAGGTGTAGGCGCCCTGCTGATCGGTATTAACTTTTAGGAGGTTCTGAAGAACTGGAATTTTCTGGTCCGGTTCCTCGTGAAGTTTGAGCAGACGATCCGCAAGCTGACGATTTTCAGCACTCTCAGGATCAATATTGTTGTGGCTCTGCCACCATTGTTTCGCTTCATCAGCAAAACCATTTCGGGTCAGACGGTCACCGATGTCTGTTGCATAAACAAGTTCCTTGCCATGCTTGGCCTCGGATTTTTTCATCCAGGCAAGAATCTGTCCCATCAAGGCCTTGTCCTTGGCCTTTTCAGATGCGTCAAGAAGGTTGCGCCAGAGTCCGGAGTTATTGCTGTCAGGAACAATGGTGAGCATGTGCTGGATCGCTTTTTTTCGGTCATCGTCCTTGCCGTATCCATTGGCCGCCTCCAGGTAACTGTTGGCGTAGCCGAAATCCTTTGGAAAACGTTTGGCCAGTATGCCATAATATTTAACCGCACCGGTCTTGTTTTTTTCATAGTGTCGATAGTGGTAGGCGTGAATACCAAGGAGCTTCCGTGCCTGTTCATTGGTAAGCTTTCCCTTTGCCAATGATTCACGGGCATCGACTCCTTTTTTTCCTCTGATTCCATGTACTCCCCAATTACGCTGGGTGGCGTCATTCGCCAGATCCTTTGCAAGGGATGCAAGATGTGCACCGCGTTGTTTGCGGTTCTTGTCGCGTTTCCATGCGGCGGCCTTTTCTTTCAGGTAACGGCGATAATGATCGTTTTCGGGATATTTCTTGACGGCATCAAAGATCAGCTTGGCATCCTGTCTAAATGCATCCTCGGCATCCTTTTCATGGCTATCCAAGAGCCAATTCATTGTATTGTGAGCATAATGATTATCAATAGGAGTATCCCGAATCTGATCACGGGCGGATTGCCGAGCCTTGTTGTTGTCCTTTACCCGGTCGCGGTAAAGATCGAAGGCAAGGGCATAGTTCAGTGCCCATTTGTTTTTCTTGGCCTTTCCGAGGGCAGCCTTGAGTTTGTTTTCCACATGGGCGTGCTTCCCTTCTTCAGTGGCAATCCAACGAACATAGTGTGAGGCAATGGTATGTGCAGCGGGGTCTTCAAGTATTGCACGTTCGGCGACTTGCCCGGCCTTGGCATTATTCTTTTCCCGGGAATAGGCATGGGCAAGGTATCCGAGAATACTTCCACGATATGAACTCTCAGGGTAATCCGCCAAATACTTGTTAACCCATTTCTCCATCTCCTGTGCCTTGGCTTGCATTTGATTGTATGAATCCAATAGCACACGATGGGTGTGTTCATGTTTCTTGATCTTTAGTGCCGCCTGATAACCTTTAATGGTGTTGGCTTTTTGGCCTTCATTCCAGTAATGTGCGGCTACCTTGGTCAGGATTTCAAATCGTTGATCCTTGGTTATTGGAGGATTTTTCGCCAGCACCTGGTTGCCGACCTTGATTGCCAACAGTCGGTCACCGGATCGATCTGCTGAGTCAAAGGCGGTGCGGGCTACTTTGGCTGCAGCTGGTCCGTTTGTGCTGTTTAGGATTTCGAGCGCGAGGGTAGCGGCTTCCTGATGGGCCTTGCCGTTATTGAGCGAGCGGTAGATATTTACTGCTTGGATTACATCGTTCAGTGTGCCTTTTTTACGTCCGGATGCATATGCATAGGTCTTGGCCGCATCATCTCGCTTGCCAGTGCGGTCAAGGGTTCTTGCCAAGTGGCGTTCAACTTCTGCAGTTTCCTCTGCATCAGGGTAGAGTGCTGCAAATTGTCTGGTTATGGAGATCACATCCTGATTGCGGGCGGTAACGAGGAATCCATCAATTAATTTCAGCATGACTTCTCTGTGCTTCGGATGTTCAGGCTGAGCATTAATAAAGCGCCTTCCAGTACTGACCAAGCCAAAAGCTCGCCCCTCATTATAATAAATTTCAACGAGTTCAAGCATCGTGAAAGCGGCTTCAGGGGAGGTGTCTAATGTCTGACTGAGACGTGCCTCTAAATCTGCAATTTTTTGGTCAAGTGCGCTGATGGTTTTTTCCTTTGCTGCCTCAGCTGGTCCTTCCTGTGCAAAAAGAACTACTGGGAGGAGGGCGAAAGATACTAAAATATGACGTAGCTTCATCGTTGGATTATTTTGATATTAAATTTAAATTCGTCTGGATACTAATTTCGCTGATCAGAAGCCTGCTTTTGCGAGGGCTTCACTGATACGTTTTGCCTCAGTGGCCAGTTTACTCTCAGGGAAGTCACCTATTAATCTATTAAACTGACGTCGAGCCTGACTCTTGCGGTCAACGCGGTATAGGCAACGTCCATAATTAAAAAGAATAACATCGAGAAAGTTAGCATCAGGATGTTCCTGTATAACATTTTCGAAGACATCAATCGCCCGCTGATAGTCCTTCTTCTTATAATAGAAATTGGCCATCTTGGCGACTGCATCTCCAACTCGACCACTCTCCGGGAATTGGTCAAAAACCTTCTGGTAGGCTTCAAATGCCTTTTCATAGAGTCCGTCAGATTGCCTCTCTGGTGCTGTTTCAGCCATTTTTTCATAGCATTCAGCGATACCAAATTGTCCTTCTGCCCTTAGCGGGCTCTCTTGCAACCTTATGAGGTTGCTATAGAGTGTGATTGCTTGGCTAAGATTACCAGACTCCCGGGCTACCTGGGCTTGGGAGAGGACGGCATCATCAATGAAGCCGCTGTTGGGAAATTCACGCATTAGACGTGCACTCATTGCGCCAGCTAGGTTTATGTTGCCTAGCGCATAATAAATATTCCAGAGTTGTACGTAAGTGTTCTCCAGGATGTTTCCACCCAATTTACGGGCTTCACGGGCAGTCTCTTCTGCTATCATGAGAGCTTCTTCGTATTTAATCTTGGCTTTGTCTGCGAGGCCAAACTCTTTGTAATGATTACCAATATTGGTTAAAGCACTCGCGGTTTTAAGTTGAGTTTGTAGCCGTAGAGCCTCGTCTTCAATCTCCGTTTTTGTCACTCGGACACCGCCAAGGTTTCCTTCGATGCATTGGGCCTCTGCAGAGTGATCAATTGGGGTTTCACCCATATTGAGTTCGTCAGTATAGGTTACACGAATAACATCGCTTGGGAGACCTTGTAGTACAAAATCACTGGTGTCACCCGTTTCTGCCTTTACCAGCGAAACCGTGGCCCGAAAAACACCACTATGCAGGGTGCCATCATCTACAGGTTGTTTCTCTGATTCAGTTTCCTCCCCTTTTTTTCCTTCAGGTCCTGATTCGCCATCCTCTTGTTCCGTTGGTTCTTCTGGGTCGCTTTCATTATGGATCTTTTTCAGGGCCGGGACTTCACTGAGTACAACTGTAACATTGTCAACTTCTCGAAAGCGTTCGATCAGTTGATTTTCACTATCAAGCAGGAAGTTGGCAGGGTCGGTTCCGGGAGGAATATCGACTTCACCTTTGGCAACAATGGCAGCGATCTCCTCTTCAATTTCAGAGGCCTTCTTGCGACGATAGACACCCATGTGAGCCTTGAGTTGGTCTGGACCGTCAGTTGTATCGATATCAGCGTCCTTTATCTGTACGTTGACCACCTTTCCAAGGACTGCCCCATGAAGGGTGTCTTGGAAGGATCCATCCGTGATCTCAACGACGGCATTGCCGACAACAATGATTTCCTTGGTGCGGGGTTTATTGAATTCGAAGTCTTCAGTATGTTGATCGGTGTAGGTGACAGTAACCTTGTCATTACCCACTAGTTCAAGGATGCCATTGCCCTTGATGGGGTTTCCCAGTTCGGTGATAATTGAACCGAGGGCGAGTCGAACATTGTTGCCCACAGGTATGCAGTCGATCTTCTCCTCATCACCAAGTGTGGTGGTGACTGTGGCCGGGATTATGTCTCCTTTCTCAAGGATGGCGAGGTCCGCATCGTCGATTTTTACGAATAAACGCTTGCCGGCCTCAACCTTCTCAATGCTTGCATCATCCTTGTTTAAAGCAGTACCCACTTTCTCAAGTGCATCTATGGCTCGACTGTAGTGTTTTTGTCGAAAGTGAGCAAGGCCGATATAGTAATAGGCATTATTCACTTCTCCGGATGTCGGGAACTCTTCAATAACCGTACGGAAAGTCTTGTAGCACTGAGCGTAGTGGCGTCCTTCATAGAAACAGCGGCCGAGTTTGAGCGTTGCTTCTGCACGCATGGATTCTTCATCATTGTCCGGGTCGGTGACGGTTTCAAAGTGACCACGGGCCTTGTCATATGCCCCTTTGTCCTCCAGGTAGAGGTTACCCAGTCTCATATGAGCGGTGAAGCGATGTTTACTGCGCGGGTAACGCTCCAGTACGGACTTCCATATTTCAATTGATTTGTCTTTTTCCCCCGCATCGTAACGGGTTTCCCCTGCTTCGATAAGCTTTCTTGCCGCTCGGTCTTCAACGAGTGAACCACGAAGAAGTGGTTTGGTATTTTCTTTCTGCCCTTGCAGCACAGGTGCGGAAATACCGAACATTATTATTGATGTGAAGAGAAGGAACTGGGGAAGAGTCAGTTTTCGCATTAATTTATTTGGGTGAAAGTTACTGGGCGGAGTTTGGGTATCTATTATTTGCAATTAATAGATTATTTTTAATGCCGGGTTAGCATCTTTTGGGGATTTATTAATTAGGTTAAGTTTCGGTTAAGGTTTCAATCCAGAATTATTTACCATGGGCACTGAAATTGAAAATTTAACAAATTCTTTTAATAGAAAACTTCTCACGCGCGGGTGTAGTTGCAACCTATTAATATAGGATGTCTTTAGAAATTCAGCCTTGGTTTCTTGTAAAGTCCAAACAAAAAAGCCGGCGTCCGTTATTTCGGACGCCGGCTTACCAAAAGAAACAATCAGACTATTCCTCTTTTTCTAGGCGAATAAGTCAAAAACAGGATCGGATCCATCCTTCGTGAGCTTGAAGGGACGTTCCTGTGGAGTGATTACAGTCTTTTTCCAGTCAGCTCCCAAGGCGTGGCAAATTGTTGCCGGTATATCCTGAGGTTTCACCGGGCGTTTGTCAGGGTACATACCATCCTTATCGGAAGCTCCTATGACATGGCCTTTCTTAACGCCACCACCAGCGAAGAATCCACTAAAGACTCTGGACCAATGGTCGCGGCCAGCATTGCCGTTGACGCGCGGGGTACGTCCAAATTCGCTGACCATGACAATCATGGTCCTGTCCAGCATTCCTCGAATATTAAGGTCTTCAATCAGTGAGGCCATTGCCGGGTCCATGACTTCACCATGTGTGAGCATGGCATCTTCGATATTGCCATGATTGTCAAATCCGCCGCGATTGATTTGTACAAATCGCACACCGGATTCAACTAAATTGCGTGCAAGAAGAGAGGCGCGTCCAAAATCCGTATCTCCATATCGCTGTAGGTCTGGATTGTCATTATCGATCTCCATTGATTTGAGCGCAGGGCTTTGCATTAGAGCTACTGCATCATCCACGGAGGTTTCTACATCCTTCATTTCAGGAGCACCAAGGTAGCTCGATTTACGATTGTTCATACGCTCAAGAATTTCCAGACGCTTGGTTCCGCGAACTTTCGAAATGCCAGCCGGAAATGATAGGTAAGGATCTTTTTCTCCAGGGCGACCGATGAAATAAGCTTCACACTTCTGACCGAGATATCCTGCCTTTTGAGCATTTCCATTAATGGAAACAAAAGCGGGTAGGGCACCAATTTGATGGCGCTCATGCGCAGCGATGGAACCTATGCCGGGGTGAATCACGTTATTATTTGGCGTGTAACTGGTTTGAATCAGGTAGCTGGCAAGTCCATGAGCTGCGATTGGGCTGGTTATCGAACGAATCAGCGATGCGTGCTTCATCTGCCGAGCCAGCTGAGGGAAAATTTCACTTATCTGAATCCCATCGGCGGAAGTGTTGATGGCGTTGAACGGCCCTGCTGTGGGACGACCTGGTTTCGGGTCCCAAGTGTCGATGTGGGTCATGCTGCCACCATTACGGAATAGGATTACGTGATCGGCTGTTGGGGGTCGTACTGCACCCTTTTGGGCCAGTAGATTGCGTATGGGCATACCGAGAAGAGTTGCTACGCCGGCACCTTGAATGACCTGTCGGCGGTTCACATGGTATTCCTTGCAACCGTGATTTTGTAGGCTAGAGGATTTCATTGTTTTGATGTTTTCTTTGGTTTGTTTTACTAAATGTTGGAATATAATAATTTATAGGAATCGGAATTCATGGGTGTTAAACAGAACCCATCGAAGATCAGCCATTCCATCGACCAGATTATCTGCCGTATGGACGATTGTCAGTGCTTCTAGATGTTCTTCCTCGGTTGGCTTGCGCGTAAGAGCTGCGAGATATGCGTATTCAATAGCCTTATCAATGTTCGGGCTTTTGGCTGTTAGCATTTTATGTAGAGGCTCCAGTGTTCCTACTCTGGAAGCTTCGTGGACATTCTTGCCGTTGAGTAGCATGAGAGATTGTCGCATGGATGCAGAACTGTCACGAAATTCACCAAGGCGATCACGTGATGGCTGTCCAAAGACTCGGAAGAAACTTGGTGGTGCAGCAGGGCTTTGCATGCGCAAGGCAGAAGTCGGGTAGCTTGGATTGTCATCAATTTCCCTGGTTTGATCCCTGTAGGTGTAACGCATTCGCCGACGTGTGGTCTGCTGCATCATGGATTGTTCCTGTTGCATTCGGATTTTTTCATCGGACATCTTCTTCATCATTGCCAGTTCTCCCTTAACTTTTTTATCACCCGAGAGCAGTCCGTCAAAATCAACTTCCAGACCCTGTTCTAAGTCATATCCACCAACCACGCGTGATCGTATCATTGTACCACCCGCCATATTGGCCATTTTGTTGGACATGGTTGGTTCTGTGGTACTGGCAGGTGTCACTGGTTGCGGTGGTTCGGGATTTGCTTCCGGAGTTTTTACAACATCTGCCTCGGGTTTTTCCTCCTCCTTGGGTGGGAGGGCGATTCGTACCGTTTCGGTAATGGTTTTTATATTTTCTCCATTTCTCCATTTTTTTTCACCCATGAGGTTGCCGGCAATTAGCACACTGTCATAAAAGGCTTCGCTTATCATTCGGCGTACTGGAGCCGCTACGAATCGGTGCTCCGCTTTTTTGCGTTCTTTTTCAGATGTATCGCTGTAGTGGTGACCTCTGCGGTAGGCTTCTGTTCCAGTTATAATTCTGAGGAGTGCGCGTACATCGTACCCACTCGCAACAAATTCATCGGCCAGATATTCCAGTGTCTCCGTGTGTGAAACTTCATTATAAGCAGAATAGTTGTCGATGGGTTCAAAGAACCCGCGCCCCATCATCTCTTTCCATGCTCGATTGACAAAGGCACGGGGGAAATATCTGTTCTCCGGTTGGGTTATCAGCCTAGCTAACTCCTTTCGAAGGTTACTCTGACGGTAGATGTCACCTTTTAAGTTTACCTTCTTCTTGTCCTTCATCAGGCTTCCCTCCAAGTCGAACCCACCTGGACCTGTTTTACGGGATTCGCTTGCTGAGGCGTCTATATCATCAAGAAAATCTCCAAGGGATACAAATTTCTCCTTTTCTCCCTTTTCTTTTTTGGACTCCTCCCTTTTGGATTGAAATCTGGATATGTGAGATGGCCGGTTGTCTTTTTCAAATTTCACCAACTCAAATGGGAATTTTGCAGCAACAGGAAATCGTTCAGGTGGTTTCAGGCGTTCAGGTGGCCAGAGAACCATTTGCTCGTGGCCTTCGGTTGTGTAAGCATTGCGATTGAAGTCACTTTGCTCAATAAATTTGGTTTTTCCAAAATATGCGGCAAATCCATAGAATTGCTTTTGTTCCCAGTCGTCAAATGGGTGATTATGACATTGGGCACAGGCAATGCGGACCCCCATGAAAATCTGGGATGTAGCTCCCGCTAATGCCATTGGGTCTACATCGTCACCCAAGATAAATCCAACCGCAGGTGTATTCGTGGTCTTTCCATTTGAACTAATTAATTCTCTAGCCATGTGGTCATATGGAGTCTTTTCCTTGAGGCACTTGTTTACATATGCCATTAACTGGGGACCACCGGCTTTCCCGCTACGAATACGGAGCATGTCAGAGAAAAAAACGGTCCACCGGTCGTTGAACCGTTTGTCTTCCAGAAGATTTCCCACTGCCATCTTGCGCCGTTCGGAGAGAGGCCATTTCTGGAACGTTGTAATTTCTTCCATGGTCGGAATCCTTCCTATGAGGTCGACTGTAACTTTGCGAAGGAATGCAAGATCTTCAATCAATGGTGCTGTTTCCAATTGCTGATCGGAATTTTCCTTGTTCAGAAGTTCGTCCAGAGTTTCTGATGCAGTTTTTGCTGAAAGCTGTCCGAAGGCAATAATAGCCAGACCGAGACCTATGAATGGGAGTTTCTTAATCATTGTTTTTCTAGGTGTGCCAAAAATATTGTGAATGATGGAAATTTTTTTAATAGATACTCCTCACATTTACCTTACTTTATTTGTACGCTCTGTGTAATTTTCGCCTGAGCTTAATAACTGGTCAACTTTATTTTCACTTCAATTCACCAGATAAATAGCACTCAAGTGATAAAGGTTACATGTAATCAATTTTGGATTCAAAAGGATTGATCGTAAGGTTTTTAGATAACCTCGACTCAAGCTCACGAGTACCTACAGTTCGTTTCATGCCACGATCCTCCAGAGACATTTTTCTCGCCATGGTATCCTGGTTGTCTAGCGCATCAGAGTATGTCCATTCTTGAACCCATTCTTGAAATTAAAGATCTTACCGTTGTGCGTGGGAAACCACTGCTTGATCGGATATCATGGACGGTTCATTCAGGGGAACACTGGGCTGTTCTAGGGGCCAACGGATCAGGTAAGAGCACACTTCTTAACGTTGTTAATGCTTTCGTGGGACCAGCCAGCGGAAGCATGAGAATCCTGGGCAAGCAGTATGGGCGCGACAGTTGGGACTCGGTTAAGTTGAATATTGGCTTCGTAAGTGGTACTGTTCACAACCTTATTGACGATGGCGAACCTGTGGTCTGGGCGCTGGTCGGTGGCAAGCGAGCGATGATCAACTTTTGGGGAGAGGCGGCTGAAGAGGAACTGGAGGAGGCCCGCCAAATTCTGCGTCAGGTGGAATGTGGTCACTTGCTGAAAGCCCGTTGGTGTCAACTTTCCCAGGGAGAAAAGCAGAAGGTGCTTATCGGACGTGCCCTCATGGCTCGAATTCGACTCCTTATCCTCGATGAACCCTGTGCCGGACTTGATCCTGTAGCCAGGGAAAACTTTCTGGCCTTTCTTGAGCGTAGTGCGGCAAGGGAAAACGCACCAGCTCATATTCTTGTTACCCATCATGTTGAAGAGGTCACCCCTTCATTTACCCACGCACTTATTCTCAGTCAGGGTCGCATTCTTGCCGCCGGTCCCAAGGCGGAAGTTCTGACAAATGAAATCCTTGGCCAAGCCTTTAATGCCCCGCTTGAACTTAGGCAGACAGACCGCGGATATCGCCTCGACATTATGGGTTCACCCCGAGACTTTGGCATTTAGTCAATATGTTTCCTTTTCACCGGTTTGGCTCCATCCTGAGGCAATGGCCCCATCCAGGAACAACTGTAAAGGGTGGTAAATCAGTACTGGCAGGATCAGGATGGCCAGTGCCGGATTTTCACTGCCGAAGAGGGCTGTAGCCATTGGCAGTCCTGCGGCCAGTGTTTTCTCAGTACTGCAGAAAAATGCTGATGGTAGGTGCTCCGCATGCATTCCTGTAATTCGATATGTTGCAGGCACCAACACTCGAACAATAATCGTCAAAAGAACAATGAATCCGCAAAGTTGGGGTAATTGAACAATTTCCTCACGGGAAAATACACGCTGTTCAAATGAATTGCTGAAGGCTGCCCAGAGAATGAACAGGATCAGGCCTTGGCAAAGGTTACGCGAAACCAGCTTATGTTCATCCATCAAGAGAAAACCCATTTTTCGCATGGTTTGGCCAATAGCAAAAGGTAGTGCCAGTAATAGAATTATTTTCTGGAAGAATGCCCAAGTGTCCAACGGAAGGCTCTTCTCCAAATTCGCCTGAAAGAGCATCATGGACAATGGGACCACGAGGATTCCAAGGAAGTTGGCGAGTGTTACATTGAACAAGGTTGTCGCAGGGTTTCCTCCTGCCTTTTCCGTGTAAACGACTGCGGTCGATATTGTTGTAGGCAACACTGCCAGGAAAAGGATGCCTGTATGCAAATCCGTAGAAAACTTGATCGGGAATGCCTGCAGAATAAGCCAAGTCATGATAGGCCATCCGGCAAAGATCCACCCCTGTGTAAACAGGTGCACTTTCCCGCAGGAGAAACCTTCCTGAAGGTGCTTCCCATTTAACGACAAGCCTTGGATCAGGAATATTGTACCGATGGCGAACTTTGTCAGCATGCCGGTACGGAGAATACCTTCCTTTGCGCCTATTTCTGGCCAAAGCCATGCGGCAAGGAGGACCAGACATATTCCGCCAAGAAAGGGGTCGGTTTTCAGACGGTTCATTTAAATTTTTATAATATGAGAACTTGCACTTTATCAAAGCATTTACCACAAGGTTTTTCATGCAACGTCACATCCCGCCATATTTTGAGGAGCTATATAGCCGAAGCGAAGTCGAGGCCCGCATTCGGGAACTGGCTCAGGATATTGCTGGATGGTGCGGGGCAGGGGAGTCCCGTCGGGATTCTCAGGTACTTGCCGTGTGTATACTGCGTGGTAGTGTCTTTTTCTTTTCCGATTTACTTAAGGAAATCCCCAGCAGCCTTCAACCGGCCTTTTGCCTTTGCCGTAGTTATTCATCGGAGGAGAACGGTGTTCAGTCCCAGAAATTGGAGATCCAGTTTGAGCCTCAAGGAATCGCGGGTCGCCGTATTCTATTGGTTGATGACATTTGTGATACTGGCAAGACATTGGACGAGTTACAGATTCTTTGCGAGGAAAGGGGCGCCTTGGAGGTCAAGTCAGCTGTCCTTATACACCGCATTCGTGAGGATTCCTGCTACAACCCGACCTTCGCTGCCTTCCGTTATGATGGAGATGAATGGTTTTCTGGTTATGGAATGGAAGATCGAAATTTTGCCATGAATTATCCTTCGGTCTATCGCCTTCGTCATATCGTGGATTGATAAGTTTGTGTTAAAAATTCCATTTTGGACTTGAAACACGAGGGGGAAGTCCTGATTTTATTCGGCCATTATTTTTCTGTGCACCCGTAGCTCAATTGGATAGAGCGCCTGGCTACGGACCAGGAGGTTGGGGGTTCGACTCCCTCCGGGTGTACCAGATAGCGCCTTTTTTACTGGGCGTTTTCTTTTTTGAGCGCCGCTCGGATTTCTATTAGCGCGCAAAACATTTTCCAGGCATCTGATATCGGGTTAATCTTGCTACCGTCAATTGCCGTCCAGTTGATTGGAAGCGAATGGATTTCTACATCTTCCTGCTGGAGGCGCATCAGGATTTCCACATCATGAGCCCATCCTAGGTGGAATAGTTTTGAAAAGACCTCCTTGGCCAAGGAGGCGGTATAAAGCTTAAAGCCACACTGGGTGTCATGGAAGGGAAGACCTGAAAGAATACGAGTGATACGGTTGAAGACCCGCCCCATTATTCGTCGGGAGCTTTTGTCGGTAACATTCGAGTTCTTGTGCTCGCGTGAACCAATGAAAACTTGGTTTTTTGGCTCGGATTTCAGGTTCACATATCCATCCTTTTGCCAGTTCAGGATCTCGATGGGGCGGGTTGCCATGTCGGCATCAAGTGTCAAGATTAGACTCCCATGTGCCTCGGCAACGCCACGCTGAAGTGCCGCGCCTTTACCTGAGTTTTTTTTTAGGGCAACGATGCGAAGATTGAAGTTTTCAGGGGCTACATTGTGTCTCCTTGAAAAATCTTTACCAATCCTTTTTAGACCCGAAAGTGTTTTGTCGTGACTCCCATCATCAACAAGGATGGCCTCCACCTTTAAATCCTTGATCTCGTTTACAAACTCAACCAAGCCTTCCTCCATAAGATTCAGTCGATCCTCCTCATTGTAATGGGGGATGACCAGACTCAGGTGGCAGGTCATGGCGTTCTATGTTGTTCTTAATTGTTATGGAATCGAAGCCTAGCTCTCTTTCATCTTTTTGCGTGCAGCAATAAATGAGCGTACGCAGAGGATTACAAGGAGAAGGCACAGAATAGTCATTCCGCCCTGGGATTGTATCTTGAGTTGGTTTACTTCTTCTGCCTTTAGGGTCTTTGGTAGCATTGAAACGGAGCCAAGGAAACCAAGAAGTCCGATCGTCACAGCACCGTGCATGGCATGTTTCCGACGGGAGGGATTCAGCGCTAATACTCCGCAGGCAAGTATGGGCAAGCCGAAGAATGCGGGGATTAATGCGGTTGGGCTCTTTTTTCCCGAGTCTTCCTTCGGTTCGGCTTGAGAGTAACCGTATGCGCCTAGAGCAATTAGTAATAGGGCTATTATAATGGTGGGTTTGGCCATGAATTTATTCCTTGGTTGATATGCTTTGAAATTATCAAAGCTCTTTTTGCAATGTCCTCAAGCTTTCTCCGTCAATAATTAAAAAGGGCCCGGTTTTTGCGGGCCCTTTTTATTCTGGGGATGGGTTTCTAATTAATTTTAAGCAACTGCTTCATCAGGTAGATCAAATGGCACAGGTGTATCGGGTCGGCTTTCCTTGCGCCGGACAGTGCGCATCCTTGATCGCCTCCGCAGTTGGCGGTCAAGTTTTTGGACCAAGTCATCGATTGATTTGTATAGATCATCGCTGGCAGTGCTGACTATAATGGGTTTACGTCTGATTTCGATATGGCCTTTCGCCATATAGCGGTTCTGTTGGGAGTTGTTGGTAGTGCAATACTCGAGCTCAATCTGCAGGCGAATAATATTCTCTTCATGCTTGAAGAGCTTTTCAACTTTTTCATAGACGATATTCTTGATGGCGGGCGTGAGGTCCATGTGGATGCCTGAGACGATTACGTCGTGTTGCTTCATATAATTATTCCTGGGTTGAGTTAGGGTTTGATTCCCGGTGGGGAATATGAAAGTGAAAAGGGTATGTTAAAGGTGCACTTTTCTTTGGGGAAAATTGGTTTATGCGTTATAACCGGGGGGTCTTCCGGGATCGGAAAAGCCTTTGTTACGCATTTACTGGAAAGGTATCCTGAAATAAGGATTTTTAACCTGTCGCGGTCGGCACCTGAGGAATTTAAAGGCACAACAAACAACATACATATCCCCTGCGATTTGTCGAATGATGAATCAAAAAAAAATGCCTTTGTTGAGTTAAATTCATTGCTGGAGCGGTATGCCGGCTTAAATAAAAAATTGCTACTTATTAATAACAGCGGATTTGGAACCTATGATGTTTTTCCTAAACCCGGACTCCAAAGTCAACTTGACATGGTTGAGGTCAATGCCAAGGCTCCGTTGTGGCTTACAGGGGAGCTCCTTCCCCATATTAAGACGAACGGTGGTGCGGTTTTGAACATCGCTTCAATAGCTGGGTTTCAACCTGCACCTTTTTTTGCAACCTATGGTGGAACAAAG
>JABJCN010000025.1 GCA_018668635.1 Opitutia bacterium | reverse complement strand
GAACTGCGGTATCCTTTATGACCGCATTGGGTCCATTTTTGGCAGGACCGGTCCTAGGGTAAACTAGTGGGAAAGTAATCTCAACTTGATGGGTTTCAATTTCTTTTAGTTGTCCATTTGCCTCTTTCGTAAGACCTTTTACATGATACGTGACATGGTACTTTTCTGGTGGGGTGCTATTGCCTGCTTGTCGTACTTTGATCAGCTCGCTGTCCCTGAAGCGCGCGGCGACCTGTTTTTGATCACTGGCCAATCTGCGCGTTCGGGGATTCATGGGGCAGTGGAGGACAAGGATTTGAGCAGTTCTGTGACTGTCATCCAGTCGGCGGCGTCCTCGTGCCAAATATCGTCGTCCATGCTGATGGTTCGGTCGGCAAGACCTTGCTCTAGGGCTTCCGGGGTGATCACGACTTGTTCGTTGGTTTCTTGGTTATACAGGGTCAGCTCGGGTCCCCGAAGTTTTGAAAAGATGAACGGAAGGAACCCATGAGCGAACCCGGGCCCGGGTGTTGTTTTTTCCGGGCTCTTTCCCAGCGTTTTTTTCAGCGAGGCCATTTCCGTCACCAGCTTGGAGATCTCCCGGGCGTGGGATTCCTTCAACTCCGCAATTTCCTTCAGGAGGCCGTCGATGCGGTCTGTAAGTATCTGTATGTCATCACCAGCAGTTTCGTCGGCCTGGGACGGCGATGCCGTTTCAAGCGTGCTGGGCTCAACGATGCCCGGGATGTCCGCTACAGTCGCGCCTTCCGATGATCCCTCGAAAGCGGAGAAGTCCTCCACCTTGATTTTTTCATCGGCCAACATCTCACGAACCTTCGTAATCGAATGAGGTCCAGACCAATCCTCTGCACCCTCCGGCCAGACATAGATGTTCTTGTCCCCTGTTTCCGGTTCGTTTGATTCGTCATCCACGGGTGTGATTGGTCCAATTACAATTTGGTCCTCAATATCTGGTGCGGCGTCCTTTTCGACAATTACTTTTCGGGCGACCTCCTTGGCGGAGATCCCGGACCTGTTTTTTACATTGTACCGGATGGTGTGTGAGCCTGGTTGGTCTGTGTCGAATCCAAGCCCGGAAGTCTTGATCTTACTGGTGAGGGAGCCTTCGATTTCATCCTTGGCGGTAGCGCCCTCGTCCGTGTAGGTTGATCCGGCGAGAATGGTCACTGTAGCCCTTCCACTCCTACGTATATTCGGGATAGATTCAGGTGGGAAGAGGTCACGGTCGTCAACAGGGAGTCGGTGCTCGTTCTGAGCAGTCCATCTTGCGGCATTGCCGTTGAGCGGTGACTGTATGTTGTGTGACTGATAGGCGATAATTTGCCCGATTCTTATAATTACATCATGAAGTTGATCTGCTGCAGCCCAGTGGTCGCCCCAACAGACTCTTGATTGATCAATGTTGGGATGATATGGAACTGCGGTATTCTTTATGACCGCGTTGGGTCCGTTTTTGGCAGGACCGGTCTTAGGGTAAACTAGTGGGAAAGTAATCTCAACTTGATGGGTTTCAATTTCTTTTAGTTGTCCATTTGCCTCTTTCGTAAGACCTTTTACATGATACGTGACATGGTACTTTTCTGGTGGGCTATTGCCTACTGGTCGTACTTTGATTAGCTCGCTGTACCTAAAGCGTGCCATGACCTTTTTATAGTCACTCTGCAGGCGTTTGATGCGTGGGTTGGCCATTGGAGGAGCTTAGTAGCCTGACATTATGACTGCGTGAATCATCACGAAAATCAAAGACAAGACAATCTGGGTGACTCCATGGCTAACGCGGTTCTGTGCACAGTTGATGATCCCAAAAATGAAAGCGAGCAGTCCGAAAAGGCCGGGGAAGCAAAGAAGGGCGAGGATGCAGAAGACATAGCCGGCAGTTACCATTCCTGAATTTGTGTTCTGAGGCGTTGGTGCAGGTGTTGTGCTGTGATAAGCCGTTGCACTTTGGGTCTGCCTTTGCCAGGGCTTTGCTTGTCTGGAAGGCGCTTGTGGTGGCACGGGTTGAATGGACCCCCCCGCCGGGCCTGCCCAAGTCTGTGTTTCTTCGCTTGGGGCCTCGCGGCAACCAAACCCAGTACACCCTCCGTTTACTTCCCAACATTCCATATGGTGTGGAACCTCACAGGCAGGACAGTATCTGGCTGATCCAGTCTGGATGCCTTCACCGCAATATGGACAGCTTGAGGAATCTTCAAAATCATCCTCTGTAATGGTTATTTTATCCATGGTTCCCAAGTAAAAGGTTTAACCTTCACAATTTTTTATAACCATATAAATTATGAAGAGCCAAAAAATCCAGCCTAAGCAGGACTGCCAGCTCGAATCCTCATCCGATGGCAAGGTAGAATCTGATTCGGGGTCGGTAGACGACGAGATGGGGGCATGAATTCTTCCTCCTTGCATATCCTTTATATCAGGTGACCCAAGGCACCCAAAGGCCGTACAACCACCATTCTCATCCCAACATTCCTTGTGGTGCGGTGTATCACATTCTGGACACATGTGTGCAAGGGCTCGGGAACCGGGTGCTCCATCATAGGGGCATATGAATTCATCGGGTGGTTCATTGTCATCAAGGTCTTTCTCAGTAATGATGATCTTTTTCATGGGGTTCCGGCTAGATGCTTCCCCAGACTTTTTTCCCTGAACAAAAAGGTAAAAACACCAATGATTATCGTATCTCCGTCCTGGAGGGAGTGGGTTTCCTGTACCCGCAAGTGTCCAACATGGACTGGTCCATTAGCAGAGAGAACTGCATTGGATGAAGTATTTTTGATAGTGGCATGCTCCGGGAGGATTTCCGGATCTTTTGCTAGAAAGATGTCGCAGTCGTGAGCAGACCCCATCCTTGTGGACTCCTGGTACAGGATGAACTGCTTGCCGGCGAGAGGACCGCCGGTGATCAAAAGCCACCGTTCCTTCATGGCTGATTCGACCATGCCCATGGCCAGACCAGTTGATGCGCCCAGTAGACCCAGTCCGGCCAACCGGCTTGTTTCACCGCCTCCAATTGCAAGAGAGACAGGGTCGAAGAGCACGCCGCCAAAAAAGGCCCCGATGGCACCCCCGATGGCACCATAGATGCATTTCTTTCTGGATTGGCCGCAAATTCCGTAAGTCACCCCACAAGCGGTTCCCAGAATGGTCCAGCATAGTCCCCGCAATAGCCAGCGCATAGGCGTGTTTTCAATAATCCCAACCCCATCGGCCAGAAAAGCTGTTCCTGCTTGGAAGAAAAAATTGCTCAGCTTGAAAGCGGCAAGTCCAAGGATTACGCCCAGTACCAGTGCGATAAATCCGCACTTTAATGCCTTTCGCCAAGAACCCCCCGAAAGGCTTTCGGATACGCCGTAACCCACGCAGGCAAGTACAATCACAAGGGGGAACATGGCCCAATTCCCAAATCCAGGTTGCACTATTGACGGTCGAGTTTCCTCAGTTGCTGAATCATAGTTGAAAGAGTGGATGTCCACGGTTTCCTTTTCAGAAACGTTTCCCGTGTAGTCAGTGGTCTGGGTTCCCACTTTTACCCTCACTGTAAAAGGCAGGGTTTTCGGATATTCATCATGGTCGCTGTAGTGTTTTACAGACACTTTGTATATTCCTTCCGGAGGATTTTCATAGTAGATGTTCTCAACAGGTTCGGCCGTTTTGGGCGATACGTTCTCATCCACGTCCAGATGTCCGTTGGTCCCCCTTTTATTTTTAAATGAGATTTGCTCGCCCGAGGGATCGATTCCATGCAGGTCCAGATCGTTAAAATTGTTCCACATGAGGGAGAAATTGATCTCACCAGTTTGGGCATTTTCCCTATCTAGACGTCTTGCAAATTCATCAAGGACCCCGCCGGTGATTGCTTCAGGCGCATCGCTGTTGGAAGCGTTAATAGTGCTGGGGCCATCATGATAGGTGGGCTCAGTGATTGCCCAGGCCAGGACCGATCCTCCCAGCCCAGCCAGCGCCAGGTAGAACCAGGATTTGCGGAAGAAATTCCCGGTGCCGCCGCCGGGCGGCGGTTGGGCAGGCGGATAGCCTGAGCCACCCGCGCTGTCCGTCACCTTGCCCCAGTTGCCACCGCTGGGGGGAGGGGAGGAGTCGCCCTTGAGATCATCCTCGGTGATGATTATCTTGCCCGGTTCGTCAGGCATGGGGAAGGGGTGTGTCCGTTTTCAAATTGCTTGGTGTAGCTGTAGTTTCCTTTAACCGCGGCATCTGTCCCAGGAATGACTGCCGGAGCCGTCCGGATTTCAAGGAAATCCAGCCAGAAGTCGGTATTGCAAATATCCAATTCATTTTCCGGTTGGCGTCAGGATTGCCGCTTTTCCTCGTAACGGAAAGTGTAGCTACTAATCCGGACCAGGTCCCCGTTATTCAGGGGATGCCGACCGCCATGGTGGGGTTGGCCGGATATGGAGACCGGCCCCAGTGCTTCCAGGATCGCCTCGTTCCCGGTCGTTCGGATGACTGCGTGCTGGGGTTGGACGTCATCCGCCTTGAAGAGGAAGATGTCACATTGCGGACTGTTCCCGAAGAGGGTCTGCTCCTTGTAGAGGATGAATTGCTTGCCGGCTAAGGGGCCTTCTTGGACGAAGAGCCAGCGGGTCTTTAGGGCACTTTCAACAAGACCTATAGCCACTCCGGTGCAGGTTCCCAGAATTGCAATGCCGAGCATGCGGCTTACCTCGGCACCTTCGAACAACATGCTGATTGGGTCGAATAGCATACCGCCGAGAAAGGCTCCTGTAACGCCTCCAATAATTCCATAGATACATTTTTTCCCCGACTTGCTGGAGATTCCATAGATCACTCCGCCAGTAATTCCGAAAATAGCCCAGGCAACAGCTCTGACAATCCAAGTCACCGGATGCATCAAGTCTATGTCTCCCATGGCATCCCACTGGATGGCTCTTCCAACCGCATAGAGAATGTTCGCAACGAATGAGATCACGCAACCAATTACTGCTGCAGTGGGCAGGAGTACGAGCAACTTGACGGGCAGGGCATAGAGTTTTCGTTCAGAAATCAATTCGGAGAGTGTGATTCCCAGAGAGATCAGTGTGATGACCAGCGGAAAAAGGACGACGCTGGCCACACCTCCTGGAATGTCGTCGTCCAAAAAGGGTTCGCATAGGGCCCATGCCAAGAATGCACCGAGGAAGCCTGCAAGCCCAAGGTACAGCCAGGATTTTTGAAAGATGCTTGCAGTACCAGTTTGTCCAGTTGTTGATCCTTCTCCCCCGTCAACCTTGCCCCAACCGCCTGTTCCCGGGCCGGTGGTTCCCGTTTGGGGCATGGCCGGACGCGATGGTGGTACCTGGACATCCTCAAGGTCATCCAGGGTGATTTTGATTTTATTGGGGTCTTCGGACATGGGGGAGGATTGGGGTTCGCGGGGATTGGAGATCAGTCATTCCGGTGGTTCTCCGGATGGTGGTGGTGGTAAAGCGTTGGAGTCCAGTTCAGGTGAGGTGTCTGATTCCGGTTCAATTTTGGGTGACAGTTGTTCCACAGGGGTTTCCTCGGGTTGCTCCTGTTTCTCAGCAGAGTTGGATTCTCCGGTTGGTGAGGGCGAAGCCGTTGAGGCAGTGGTAGCTGCATCAATTGGCGAGTTTGCCGTTGCTTTAGGCGAAGAAGGCAGCACGGGCCCATTCAGATAAATTTTGTATTTTCCGGTCTGGTCTCTTATGAAAAGATTCGTGGGTTCGATCGTGTAGGCTTTATCGATTTCGATAAGGTAGTGGATTTTGTATTTGGTCAGGTCGTATGCGTTCGATTCGATAGGGTAGGGATCAATGACTCGAATGGCATGCCAAAAATATCGCCCCGTGCTTTTCTGCTCGAGACTCTTGTTGTCAGACTCGCCGGAGTCGCTCAACACAATAGAAAGAGAGCTGAATGGGCTACCCGGATATTCTATGCCTATCGTCTGGATTGTTGAAGTAATCGGCTCGACAAGAAAGACCTTGTTGTCAAATTTCTTGATCAGCATGTTGTGAAATTTCTCTTCAAACTGCGGTTCGTAAATGTACGTCCCCTTGCTTTCATCCTCAGGCTTCAGCCGATTTTTATCCCATTTGATGGGATGAGGGGCATTTAGATGTTTGGCAGGTTGATTGGTTTTAGGAATCTCTTTCGCGGTCTCCATATCCCTCCCAGAATCAGTACCTGTCTTTTTTCCTGCAAGGAACCCGCCAGCACCTCCCACCAGTAGCGTCAGCAATGGCAATAGTATCAGCAGAGCAATTCTGGATTTGTTGCCCTTGGATTTCTTGTTTCCCGCCTTTTTATCTTTTGGATCGGCATCGTCCCCTGTTTTTTGCCGGATGGGTTTTTTCTGCTTCGCGCCCACCGGGTCGTGGCGAATCTGGACCTCTTTACACTTGACGACCTTATTGTCCTGCCAGTGGAAACAGCCTTCATCCTTGGAGTGAGGGTCATAGACCCAGGCTACCTGTCCGTGGTTACCGAAGAAGTTCTCGTGGATGAATATGTCGTAACTGGAGAGGAAGATGCCGAATCCCGGATGGGTGTGGTACCAGCCCACGATATCGAAATCATCGTAATGCTCATCCTTAACCTTGTAAACGTATTCCCATGTTTCCTGTGTGAAGGTGACATTGGCACCCTTCTCCGTGGCGCCCTTGCCTTCGATGCGGGCAACGATGTCAGCGTGATTTTCATCCATTGTGCCAATAAGGATTCCGCAAATCTCCGCGTGCATGGATGAGTCACCATGGAGGTGGATCTCATTGAGGACGTTCTGGTGAATGGAAACTTTCATGGCATGTGTTTCGTTTGTTCCGTGGGGAGAGGTCCCAGCACCCTGGAGGCGTCTCCAGAAATCTCATAGTAAATCTCTTCCATTTCGGCGCGCGCGGTTACAACGTCAAAGGGCGGCAGACCCACTTGGGCAAGGGTACGTTCACCGTAGTTTTCCTCACCGGTGTAACCGTTTATCCATTGGGTTTCGCGTTCCTTTGAGCAGTCCTTGCAGGTCGCCATTTCTTCCGATGCCATGGTTTGGAACACCTCTTCCTCGCTGTCACAGTCATTACAGACCATCTTGTGGATCACGTTGCGGCTGAACTCGAGACATGCCAAACCGTTGCCCAGATCATCTCTGGCCTGTTGCAGAAGGTCATCGAGTGTGGCCTCATCGGAGGTGGTCTCGAGTTTATATAGCTTATCCGGGTCGAAGACGTAATGGGCGTTGCAGAGCTCCTTTTCCGTATACTCCGTTATGTAGGAGGTGTGGTTGAGTCCCTCGAAGTGGTAGCCCCGGCCAGCGAGAACTGCGCTCTCAAGCAGGATGGGGTTGCCATCAAGGTCCTCATCAATCATGGTATCACTGTGGAGAATCTTTAGGGCCTCTTGAACTTGAATACCGGCAATAATAGAGGAAACGGTGGGAGTGGTTGGGACCTTTCCTCCCTTCATTTCCTTTAAGGTTAGCCCGGTGCAAGGGTTGCGGAGTTGCTTCTCGGCGAGCTGCATATCCATCTCGTTGAGGGTGCATTCGTAGCAGGGTGCCGTGCCAGGGAGGAAAACCTTGGCCACGCCGCTGATGCCCTGGATGGCACCGTCGATCCAGGGACGGTTCATTTTCCAAGCACTCTGGTTGATCCATAGGCGGGCAGCCCGGTTGTCGAGACCTCCGATGATGATGTCGGCCCAACCGAAGACACCCAGGCCCACGTTGAAGCAAATGTTTGCGTCAATCGGGTGTACGACCGCGTCTTCATAGATTTCCATGGCGGCTTTTGCCGCGGTTTCAGCCTTGCCTTTTCCAATGTCATCCGGCCGGTAGAGTACACTGCGTGAGAGGTTGGAGTGCTCAATGTTATCGAGGTCGACCACCAGGATGTTGCGAAATCCCGTCAGCACGAGGTTCTTGAGGATTTCGTTTCCCAGCGCACCTGCCCCGACCACGAGGATTTTTGCATTGGCGATCTTTTCCTGGTCCCACCAGCTTATGAGGCTGAAACGAGAAAAACGGGAGTCACCTGTTTCCTGTTGTTTGTTAGCAGGCCCGGATGATAAGCCGTCCTGCGGGAGGTTCTCAATATCTTCAAGGCTGATGGAGATGGCGCCTTCAATTTGTTCCTCGTCCATGGCTATCCTGCAGTGATCTCAGGTTGCAGTCGAAGGACATCGCCAGACTGTACGCCTACATCTGCCAGGCTCTGGTCCTCCTGGATCTGCTTGCCTGAGTTCTTGTGATGGAACTTGTAGCTGAGGGGCATGCCATCAGGACCATTCTTGGGCAGTTTGAGTTTTTCGACCAGCACCGCGGTGATCTTGTTGCTGGGTGCATTGTCGGGGAGTTCGACTTCGACGTTTTTGTTACCAGTGGCGTCGAGTACGGATACGTTGATGTTTGCCATTATTGTTTTGTGTTTGGTTAATGCCGTTGGGTTGCAAATTCGCGTTCCCGTTGCTATTTGTTGTTTGTTTGTTCTGGCGGATTCTCTTCGGGAAGCGTTTCTTTGCCACTACCCTTGGCATCCTTCTTGGTCGGGTTCCTTGTCTCAGGAGACTCTCCATCTTCGTCGAAGGGATTGGGAAGTTCTCCAGGTGTAATTGGCTTTGTTGTTTCAGAAGGCGTCTTGGATGCAGGTGTGTCTGGCGAGGGTGTGGAACTTGCTGACTCCGGTTTGGTCCCGGGTAGAATTTTCGACGGGTTTGTTGTTGTTTCCGATTCTGGAGGGGAAGTTTCCTTGGGCTTAGTGGGTGCTGTGGGCTTGTTGTCCAGAGGGCGTGGAAGTGCTCCGGGCGTAATTGGCTTTTGAGGTTCAGCAGGCGTTTTGAATACAGGCGGATTGGGAGCGGGTGTGGGACTGTTTGTTTCCGGGGTGGTGTTGGCTGGGTTGTCCGGATTAGTTGGAGGAGGTGCTGGCTGGGATTGTGGGGGCAGGGCAGACCCTGTTCCGGTTTCCTTGGATTCGGGAGCGTGGTTATGGCTGCTCCGTTTGTCTGCTTTCCAAAGGTAGTACCCGCCAATTGCGAATGTGAGCAGTGAGCTTACGAAAAGGAGTGTGTTCAAGTACTGCAACCACTGGATGCGGATACCATCGGGTTGGCTCTTGGTGGTGGCTCTGATAAATAAGGCGGTTACACCCAGCAACGGGAGGAAAGGAACCAACATCAGCACCAGCAGCATCTTGCCGGTGCCTATCCGTCGGACTGGTTCCGGCGTTGGGGGAGAGATATGTCTTGCAGCAGGTGCAGGCTGGGCCTGCGATGGGGATATGGGTTGTGAGGGTTGCACTGATTGGACAGGGACTGATACAGGTGCCGGACTTGTGGGCGCATTGGCGATGTCATCTTCGGTGATCTGGATTTTTTCTCGTTGTTCTTCGGGCATGATTACTGGGGGGAGGTGGTTATTTGTTCTCGCTGTTTTTTTCCACGGGAGTCACCGTGGACGATAGGCCCACTTGTAGGATTTCAGCTGCCTCTATAGCGTTGTTCTCGGAGTCGGTCCCTCGTGCGGAGATTTGATACTGGCCGGGAGGGAGGCTGAGAACATGCCTTGAGTCTGGTTTCTCAGGACGACTTACTGGGTTTTCTGAGTCACCGATGTCCTGGATATTCCATTCCAACTCTCGAGGTTCGATGTTTTCGCCGCCGGCGGGGTAGGCACGTATCTGGAACATCACCAATCCGTTATCGCCCACTTTGTTTTCTCCGGCTCGGATCACCCATGACACTGGTTCATCAGACGTTTGACTGGATACCGGTGTGGCACGGAAGGTAAAAAAGGTCGCCAGGCTTTGCGCCTTGGGTCCTTGTGGCGGAGAGCCCAGCTTGATCATGAGCAAGGCGCCTTCTTCGGCATTGATGGTATGGAGGAGTCTAGTCCAAGCAGCTTTTGCGTCTAGGGTGCCTGCCTGGCTGGATGCGTCCCATTTCCATTGGGTATCGTTTTTGAGGAACTCGTGGATGCCTTTAAGCATACCATTGGTTGTTGTCCCGGTCTCTCCCGTTCTCATCTGCTTGGTCATAGCTTTGTCTGTGCTATCGTGGATGAACTGGTTGGCCAGCTCGCTATCGGATACGTTGGCTTGGAGTCCCAGGTGCTTGCGGATGTCAAGGTCGGGGTGCTGTCGTTTGGCCAGGTACCAGAGAACGTTGGCAGACGCTGTGGGCGCACATAGGTTGTCCCAGCCGGGGACTGCATGCTGGGACAAGTCTGGGATGAATTTATTGAATCGTTTCGTTGGAGGGTCCTTTGATGGGGAGGGCACATGTTCGAAAAGGATGGCTTCCTGAACGTATGCGGCGTTGTCTGGGTAGCTTAGTTTTAAGAAACCAGCTTCCTCGTTTACCGCTACCTTGAGGCTGTTCTGCCTTTGGATTTCTGGAAAGCTATGACGATTTCCAGGATTATCCCCAGGTTCGGAGAGGTAAAAATAACCCAATGGAACCTCACTTTCGAGGGCAGTTTCGTAACCGCTTAGGGTTGTTGCATGGTAGGTATTATCGTCAATTAGAAGGTCCAGCGGCTCTGGAACCGGAGGAGGGGGGACGTGGGGCGGAGTCGGTTGGGCAGGCGGTGGTGGAGCAGGAGGAGGGGGTTCCGTTGGCCCCTGCTCTGGCCCTGGGCTATCTTGGGGCCCATTATTGGGCTCCAATGCCTCCTCTTGTGAACCATTGCATTGACTAAGTGCAAAAAGCAGCAGCAGCAGTAGCAGTAGGGCCAGCAGGACCCAGAGTAACCAGCGCAGCCAGGATGCCTTCCACCACGGCTCTTTTTCTATTATTGGAGGATTTTCCTCGATTATAGGGCGTGTTGGCGGCGGTGGTTTTGTATTAAGGGTTTCCACCGGGGCGCTTTCCTGTAGCTTATTGATACAGCCCCAGATAACGATGAAATTGCCTTGGTGGTACCGGTAGAACTCTGGCGAATATTCATATGAGGGAAGTTGGTAGCCTTCGATTAGTAGGCGGTTACCAGAATCAGTCTCAGAGTCGAGGGACAGCGCCTTGAAACTTTCGAATTTAGCCTTCAGTTCGTCGAAGAAATTTTTCCACTGCTCGGGGGTGATCATCCCGCGCTCGTAGGCTTCCTGGATGGTGATCGAACGGGAGCAGATCTCTACTCCGTCGATCTTCTTCTGGAATGTGGCCTGGTTCTGTCGGTCCCATTTCACGTTCGGGAAAAAGTCGCCAAGTTCATGTAGCAGAACATGGCGGTTGTCTTCGGCGAGATAGAAGAGCTGGCTGCCAAGGGAGGCGCGCTGGGCGACGTGGTTGTCATCGAACTTGATGACGAGTTCGGATTCGGTTCTACGGAGACTCATGGGGCGGGGTGGTTTACGTGGCGGTGGGGCTCAGCAATCGACTTCGGCGTGGAGGATGGTGACCCCTGAGGAGGTTGTGACACCCCAGGACCGGATGGCGGAGACCCTTCCGCTTCCCGGGGAGTAGACCATCCGTCCGTTGTCGGCGGTACTACCGATCCGGGGGACAAAGAGCATCAGTCCGTTGTGTTCGAGGTGGGTGCTGAACTCAGAGGCAAGGGTCTCCAGGGCTTCCTGAATCTCCGAGGGCTCGGCATCCCCGGCAAGTTGTACGATAAGGCGTCCGGTCTCACGGAGGGGTCGTGCCAGTTGCTTCTGGTCAACCTGGCGACCGAGCAAGGCGTTGACTGTCTGGAGTTGCCCGAGCAGGAGTCCGAGTTCCGGCTGGTCATCCTCGCCGGTGAAGTAGTTGTTCAGCAAGTTCTTCAACTGTTCCACAGCTTCGTTTTCAGAGGTCCGTATGAATTCCGGGTAGAGCAGAGTCTGGATTTCCTTGATCTTATTCTCGAAGGGGGCGTATTTCTCTGTGATTTTGCCGATTTCCAGTTGAAGATTTTCATTATTGGCCTGAAGGATTTTCATTTCCTTCAGTATCGCGGGATCAGGTGTTGATGGTTCGGGAGGTGCCTCTGGGGCGAGCGAACCAAGGAACTGCTCAAGCTCGCCAATTTCACCTTTGAGCTGCTCCAAACAACCGCCTTTGCCAGTGAGGTTCTGTACTTCCTTGATCAAGTTACAGCATTGCTTCTCGATCTTGTTCAGCTTGCCGGTGGTTCTGCGGATGCTCATATGTGGGTCCCGTGGTTGGACGTAGCCTAGAAGTACCAATCCAAATCTTCTTCGTCCTCCCACTGGACGTCGAAGCTCGGCTTGTCGATCCAGTGGTAGTCACCGCTGAGCGTGCAGAGCTTGAGCCGGACACGGTCTGTGAGATCCTCTCCGTCGGGACCGGTGCTGGTGGCCCGGGTGAGTTCCAGTTCCTCGCTTTCCCCCTGGACGTATTTCCGGCGGAGTCCGATTTTGACTTTCATAGGTTTGTCAGACTGGTCGCCATGCCATTCGACGACGTAGACCTGGTCCGCATTGGTACCCGGCAGCATGCGGCGACCGATGTAGGTGTTGATGAGCACTTCGGGGTTCTTTTCGTCCTCGTCGGGCTTGAGGAGGATGCTATCTTCATCCTCGTCCTGGCTGCCCATGTTCACCCAGTAGTTATTGGCCAGCAGGTTTTCCGAGGTAGAGGTCTCAATGTGCCAGGAGTTAATCTTGCCATACTGGATGGCGGTTTTCAGGGAGACGCCGACGGCGGTGACTGTCTTGGCGTCGCTGATCTTGCCGGCCTTGGCGAAGGGGTACCAGATGCCTGCATCGAAGCCCTTGGCCTGAAGGATCCTCTGGTGGAGCAAGGGAAGCGTCTCGTTGAGCATTTTGCCGATCTGTGGGATTTCCGAAGGTTTACCGCAGAGGATCACCTGATCCACTTCGAAGGCGGAGACGTAGTTCGCGAACTTTTCCAGAAGTCGATGGAAGGTGTCCTTGACGATGGCCTCGATCTCGGCCTCGGTCACATTGATGTCATTATCGAAGAGATTGCCCACCAAGCCCTCTTTCTCCACGTATTCGTTAAGCTTCTTGAGTGTGGGGCCATGGAATTCGGGGTGTTTATGGGAGGGGCTCCGGCCTTGGCAAAGATCTTCAAGCCATTGGTGCACTTTCGGAATGAGGACCAGTCTTGTGATGCGTTTCCACTCTTCTCTGTCTCTGGCCTGCGCGTCGCCGCGCTTGAAGAGATTCCGGAAGGCGTCCTTCTGCTCATCGGTCTTGAGGTTTGTGGAAAGCTTGGGCAGGAGGAGTCGCTCGATGAGGTTGAGCACGAGTTCGTCCCCCGCTGTGTTGTTGGAATCCTTGAAGAGGAGCTTGGCGTGGAGGATGACGCCTGGTCCGCGCTGCTGGTCCTCGTATTCGATGATGGCGTAGTCGGTCGTGCCGCCTCCGATGTCGATGGTCATGACCCGTGCGCGGTGGGTGAACTCTCCTTCCTGTGCGTTTGGTGGCGGTCGCCCTATCAGCTTGAGCCAGTTATCACCTTCGCCGCCCATGTTGATGATGTCTGCAAACACGATGGGCAGTTGGGACGCCGTGGCCTCGTCGATGGGGAACTCCAGGACTGGGCGCTCCTCGCCGGCGAGATGATTCTTTGCAAAGATGTTTACGGCCTTCTGCCATTTGCTTTCATAGGCGTCAATTTCAGCCTTGGTCCATCCGGAGGGGTAGGTGACCTGGATGGAATTAAGCTTGCGTCGGATATTGGGATTATTGTCTTGGACGAAGGCCGATGAGTTCATCTGGCGGTACGCATTCTCAATAATTTCGAGGGCGACCCATGTCATGGCGTCCGCATTGGGATAGAGAGGTTCGGGCGGGTTGGCCTTGGGACGTTGGGCAGGGGGCTGTTCGTTTGGTGGGGTTTCGAAATCCCAGTCCCGACCATTGCCTGGCATGAAGCGCAGCACGTTGGCCGCTATGGGACTCACGGGCTGGCCCTCGCTCCAAGGATTATTCTTCATGCACCAGAATACGGCCGCCCCTCTGGACTCAAGCTTCTCATTGTCCCACACGTAACGCTTTGGGGAGCCCAGAAAGTAACGACCTCCCTCGGAGAGGTCGATGTCTCCGAGGACCCTTTCCGCGTCCTGTCCGACCACCACCGGGGACATTTCTACAAACATTTGTGGGATGCGGCGGCGTTCGTAGTCGACCTTGCCCTCTAGGTTGAGAACCTCCTCGGGGGTCGCGTCCGACTCCTTGAGCATCGGTGGTTCCCGACTTGCGAACTGCGTCTGGTGGTTGAAGAACCAGGAGGGCATAATGTGACGGTCTTTCTCCTCGCCGGTGTAGGTCTCGTCGCGTCCCAGGAAGGGCACGGGCTTGACGATGCTCACAAGTGCCTCCTGGGCTGGTGCGCCATTGTCGACCGTGGGTTCCTCGTTCATGAGGACGACCGTCCTGGTGTTGCCGAAGTCAACGATAAGGTCCACATTTATCGCTCGTTGGGCAAGAGCCTGCCGCCAGCTAACCTCGATCTTGGCCCATGCCGTCAGGTCTCCCTCCCGTCCCGGGCACAAATAGAGTTCCTGGCTTTCATTGGGTTGGGGGAGTTCCGGGACGTTTTCCGCGATGTACGGGGTGGCGATGCGGCTGGGATTTTTTCCGGATTCGTCCGTCTCGAAACGGGAGATGTAAATGGAACCACGCTTATTGGAGCCGATATTGCTCTCGAGGCAGATCCATACCCCGGCGTCGCTGCCCTGCCTGCCCCACCGGTAGAGGCCCCACTTGGCGGGGTTGCCATGCTCGTCGAGTAGTTCCTTCCAGTCGGTGAGCTCTTCGTACTGGGCGTCCTGCACGACCAGGGAGGTCGCGGGCATGAAATAGAAGTGGTGGCCTGTGTTTGGGAAGAGGCTGACCTGCAGGACGGACCTGTTGCGCCCCTGGAAATCCGGTGGGTTGGATTTCTCGGGTATGACGATTCTAGGCGTCTCTGCAGGGAGCGGTTGCTTCCGTGGTGGAGGCGGCCCGTCTGCAGATGCCTGCGGGATGGCCGGCGGGACCTTTGGAGGTGGAGTCGGGGGAGCGTCGGACTGCGTTGGGGGAGAGGGGTCTTCCGGCTCGATTTCGATTTTGATCGGTTTCTGTTTTCTTTTGAAAATGCTCATGGCTGGTTAGCTTTCGAGTTCTGTTTGGAGGGCTAGGAGTTGTTCGTCGCCAGGTAGCCTGGGGCGGTCCGAGGAGGGGATATCCCGGATGCGTGCCAAGTTTTGGAGGAACGGTGTGATGATGGACTGGTACTGGGGGTTGTAATAGATGGTGTCCTCCGTTGTTTTTTCCTGGAAATCGCCGTTCTGGTCCGAATAGTATTTCAGCCAATTGTTGGATTGGTCATCGGAAAGGTGGGGCTCGCGATCAGGGCCTCCCAGCAGCTGGTCCGAAAGTTTTACCGCCACCATGCGGCGGGCAGCCTGGCGTTTGCCGAAGGCTCTCACCCTGCCAAAATTCTTGAGGAGCCAACGGGCAAAATCCTGAGCGGCAACACCCTCGGCCAAATAACCGAGAGCCTTGGCGCATTCGATGCCGTTGTCTAGCGCTAGTTCCCCGAGATGCGGGAAGTCCTCCTTGCCTTTCTTCCAGTTCTCGATCTGGACCTTGACGTAGCGGAGCGCGAGGTTGTTGGCGTTGCGGTGGTTCTTCAGATCTGCTGGCACGGGGTTGAGGGAATCCGGTTCTATCTCAACGAGTGACCGGATTGCGGCGCTTACCCGCTGCAGATAGTCGGTATCCGGGCTTTCCTCCACCTTCTGGGAAATTCGGTTGTCCAGCTCCGTCCGCCAATGGTCGACGGCTTCTGCTTTAGCATGGTCCTCACCATCCTCCGGGGCGGCCGATTTAAGGAGGGCCTGATACGTTTCCTCCGCGCGTTCGTGAAGATTGCCGAAGGTGGCCTGGAAATTGGAACTGCCTGCCTGCTCGCGGAGTTTTTCCAGGTAGTAGTTGGTGCCTCCGTCTTCGCCTTCGAACACGGACTTGGCCGAATCGAGATTGCCGGCGAATAGGTTCTTGACTGTGTTTTCTTCCAGCAGATCCTCCCTGGCCCGGGAGATCTCTTCATCGCTTGCCGGTTCGTTGCGTATCGAGTTTGCGAAGGGGGAGTACTGGTGGTAGTTGGTGGCGAAGATGGTGGCAATTTTCGGGTTCTTGATTTTGTCAAGGCATTCGAAGCGGTCGAATGCCCGAGCGAGGTTGGGATTATCCGGATTGAGGATCAGGTTATTGACGATCTCTGCGAAAAAGGTGAACACTAGGTTCAGGCTGGGCCCTTTTTCCCTGGCTTGCCGGAAGTCCTTGTCAGTCAGGGTGTTCCACCAGGTCTTGACTCCATGGTAGATCTGCCCGGCCTGTCCGAGGTGTTCGTCGGCCCGGACCAGCACCGAGAGGTTGTCGATGCGGGCTTCGCGCGCCGACGAGTAGAGGATGGAGGCGGTCTTGCCTCGCTTGAGCACCTTGCTGAACAACATGTGCCGATGTTCCTGTGTGTCCAGGCCCTTCGGCGAAAGCTTTTGCTCATCGACTCTTTGTCCCTCCTTGGCTATCCCAGGGAAATCCAACAGGTCCGAGACTTCAAGGAGTCTTATCAGCGGGGTGGCTGCTTCCGACTGCTCCATACATCTGCGGTGGAGGGGGACGCCAAGCTCCCAGATGATCCCTTGGATGAGGGCGAAGTCCTTGTTTTCTTGGATGAGCTTTTTCTCTAAGTCCATCCCAACGAAGAAGACGTCGTCCTTGATTTCACAGGAAATTCTATCGATTTGGTCGCGGGTTTCCTGATGTTGGTCGATCTCATGCCCGTCGAGGGTCTTTCCGCCGCTCAGCCTGGAGTAGGCCGCCATGTCGTTGAGGAGCCGGGCTACCTCGTAGGAGCAGAGGATCATCTTTCCCTTAGCCTGCTTTCCCAAGGCGTCCAGTTTTTCGGATAGGTCCTTGTAGAGGGTGGTCAGCGAGGCTGTGTCGTCCCAGAATAGCTTGGCCGCGAAATCGCGAACGGACTCCAGGTTGGAAAAGGAGCCGGCGGATTGTAGGATGCTAAGCCGGAGGGACTTGTTCCTGAGACGGGCGAACCGGTCCGACCCTTCCTCGATTAGGTTTTCAAGGAGTTCGACGATGGGCAGGAGTGCTTCAAACACCGCTCTCTGCGGAGCTTGGTTCTTGCCCTGCTGACGAATGAGTTCCTCTATTTCCTCCATGGTCCAACTGACGGTCTCGCCGGTTGCCTCGTCCAGTCGGCATTCGCTCAAGTAACCACAGGCGATGGCGTGCAGGATTTGTTTATGCGTAGCTAGCTGGATGCGGACCGGATACGCCTTGTGCTCCAGGTCGTCCTCCAGGGTGAAGCAGGTGATGCAGGCGGAGGCGTCGGCCCCCATGTTGTAGGGGTTCCATGTCAGTACGCCGTCCATGGACCCCACCTTTTTCTCAAAGAGTATAGGCGTGTCCTCCTCCCAGTGCAGACCCGAACCATATCCGTTACTTTCGGCGCCGCTGTCAAGGTAGCGCGCCAAAAGGGTGGACTTGCCGACCTGTGAAGGACCCCAGATTGCGAGGGCAGGCTTATTGCGGCGGAGGCCCTCCTCCGCAATTCGGGCTTTGCGCTGCCCTTCGTAGAGATTCCACGCCCAGGCGTTCGCAGGGAGTTCGTACTCAGGTCGGCTGGTTTCTTTGCATTCTTGGTTTCGTTTCTGGCCCTGATTCCAGTACCAGTCCAAGAGTTTGTTGTAGTTTTCCGAGGTAGTCATAACAGCATGCTAGCTATGCTGTGAAAGAAGGATGGGGGATTATGAAATGGAAACCTTAAATTTATATATAAATAATTAAAGTCAATTGGAAAAGAGAGAGTTCTATAATTTTGGAAATCAGCGTGCAGTCTTGAGGATTTGTCTTTCTCTCATGCCCCCGTTGGTGGACAGGATTTTTCTTATTTTCTCATCATCCCCATGCCTGTTCAGGTAATCCGCAAGGCCTCATGAATGACCATCTGGAGCTTAGTGGGGTGGAATGTTGACATATATCAAGGATTTGAAGCTTTTGGCATGGCGAAATTACAAAGGTTGTCGACTTCTGCACCTATTCAATTTTTATCCAAATCCAATCCTTCATCATGAAAAAAATCATCCTGCTTGCATCTTTGTCCTGCTTGTTTATGGGCGATCAATTGCTTGATGCCCAAAATGCATCGAAACCGAAGCGGAACAAGGTGAGGCCTGCCTTCACGGAGGGGCTACATATTGAGGGATTGGTCATCTATTCGTATGTGGATGAGAAGAAGAGGCGGCGCATGAGCCTGGACCTTTACAAGCCTGCCGAGCACAAGGAACCGTTGCCGGCCATTGTCATGTTTTTCGGGGGCGGATGGCAGAATGGTCGACCGGGTTTGTTTGCCCCGCTGGGGCAGGCCCTGGCGCAACGGGGGTATGTCTGCGTGGTCCCGGAGTATCGCCTGTCGGGTGAGGCGCCTTTCCCCGCCGCTGTGTATGATGGCAAGGCCGCAATCCGCTGGACTCGGGCCAATGCCCGGCGATTCGGTATTGATCCTGATCGCATTGCCACGATTGGCGGTTCGGCCGGCGGGCATCTGGCCGGCTTCATGGGGGCCACCAACGGGATCAAACGCTTTGAGGGTATTGGTGGACACAATGATCAATCATCCGGCGTCCAGGCCTCGATTGTCATGTGCGGAGCCATGACACTGCTGGATCCGCACATCATTGAGCGTATCGAGAAAAACAAGGAGAGTCCGAGGGGGGATGCCGTGATTGATTTCATGGGCGGGCACACGCCATCGACCAATCGTGCAATCTACGAGGAGGCTTCACCGCTGACCCATGTCGGGTCGCATTCCCCGCCCATGCTGTTCATTGATGGCGAGTTTGACCGCCCGGAAATCGGCTACACGGAGTTTCGCAAGAGGCTGGATTCTCACAGGATTCCCCATCAATTTGTCCTCATGGCCAAGGGGCCACATCCGTTCTGGGTCTACGAGTATTGGTTTAGCCCGACGGTCGATGCCGTGGATGCATTCCTGAAGGAACATTTGAAGATGTCAAAATAGGTTTCTGTTCCTGAATGATGCGTTTTTTCGTGAAATTCCTACTTGCGGCCTGTCTGCTTGCTTTTGTATCCACCCTGTGCGCGGATGTGTATGTTCGTTTCAAGGTGCATGAACCATCGACAGGTGAGGTATTCCTGCAACTGGGAGGATACATTCACAAAACCCCCTGGTATTTGCCCCGGGGGCGTTTTCCTGCAGGGAAGGATGATACCTTCAAGGCCGGTGAGTGGAGTGGTTGGATGAATGTGACGGAATGGTCGGATGGACGGCTCCATGGAACCATGAACCGGGCCGGTGGGAAGGCGGAATTCCCGAACATGACGATTGATATCCGATGCACGGTGGAGCATCCGGGGAGGGATGTGGAAATTGAGTTGGCCACGGCTCCCGGGGTCAAGGCCGTGAAGAAGCGATTCCGGGAGAAGTTTACCGGTACGAAAACCTCTTTCCTTGTGTCACCGAACCTGGAGAAGGATGCGGATCAACTGGAGACGGCCAGCGAGATGACAGACCGACGCCTGCGCTGGGCGAGGGAGTCATCCGGTGGCAAGCGTGCCTCTCCAGTCAGGCATATCCTTCAGACTAGCCTGTGGGCCCCACAGCGGAAGGAATTGCAGGCGAAGGAACTGGAGGTGCTTTCCCTGCTTGGCTTCAATGTGG
>JABJCN010000026.1 GCA_018668635.1 Opitutia bacterium | reverse complement strand
CCCGCGCTATTAAAGCCTCATTGCATAGATTAGACCATAATTATCAATGGGGATCTGTTGCAAAATTTGAAACCCGAGTTTTCGAAGAGCAACGTCAGCATCATGGTGATATTTGTTCCCCGGCCAAAGATGATATTCCATTGCGAGAAAATGTACATTCTTCCAAGTATCTGTATCTTCAAGAAACTCCCATTCAGCCCCTTCACAGTCAATTTTGGCAAAATCAACTCGCCCGCCCAGGCGATCTACAGCCTTTCGAAATGCAATCTGTGGAACATCGCCAGATTCATCCGACTGTGAACGGGTCTGGTTGGTCTCACCCCGGACATCAAGGGTTACACAACCATCATCCAGTCCCACAGCTTCATAATTAATGTTGAAGCTTGCTTGCGAAGCATGTGGGTTCAAATACTCCTGCAGAGATTGGTTGGGCTCGTAAGCATGAATTTTGGCTTCAGGAAATGCATTTCGAGCCGCAATTGAAAAAAAACCCAGATTGGCACCGATATCCAATACCGTGGAAACTGCCCATTTTTGACGATCCAGCCTATAGTCATCGTCTAAAAAAATAGAAAGGAAGTCGTTGGTCGTGCCTACTTCATTCGGGAAATACAAGGATAAGGAATGACCTTGAACCTCAATTTGGTTGGGAGGTTCGAATCCAGCAGCGCGCTTGAATTCGAAACCAAGCCGAAGCGCACGCTTACGACGGCGACGTAATCGAAACCACTTTCTTAAAAAAAACATGCTTTCACACCTTGGAGAATCCTGCCTAAAGTGGAAGCAATTTGTGTTATCAAGTAAAATGGTAGTTGGCTACGATAATCCAAGAATCAGATTCGGATAACCTTTTATAATGTCATTTCGACTATTAATTCCAGATGAACTCCCATATTCAAGTGGAGTGGAGACTGTGGCCGTTTCCATTGTGCGTGAATGGCTGCCGAAGATGGAGTTGGTAACCTGGTTGGTTCGAACCCCTTCCCGAGCGGAGGAATTGCGAAAAAAAATTGGGCCGGCAAAGAACCTGAGATTTGAACAATTTACCCAACTAGGCTCAAAGGCGAACCAGAAGAAAGGCAACAGCATCCGTAAATTTATTAAGACAATTATCAAAAAATTGCCAGTTATCCGAAATTGTGCAGATGCTGCATATCGCAGAATGATTGACGCACGCATCTTGGAAATTGCCAATAAAAGCCAATCCACTCACTGCTGGTTTCATTTTGTACAAGGCCAGAGTATTCCCGCCCTAAGAATTCCAGTTTGCGGATTGGTGCATGACCAGAACTTTAGGTTTTTTCCTGAGAACCTTCCGGCAGGAAAGGCTCTTCAATTTCAAAAAAAACTTAGCCAATGGCTAGAAAAGGCAGATTTGATTACTGTTCTTTCCGAGGCGGGCCGGATAGAGATGAGAGAACTGAACCCGACTCCTCAACCGAGGATTGAAATTATTCCAAATGCCATTGATCTAAATCTTCCAGCGGCAAGTAAACGTTCTCCTGCAAACCAACCATTATTCTTCTATCCAGCTGCTGCACTTTCTCACAAAAATCATCTACAACTGTTCCAAGCCGCTCTTGAACTCGCCCAAACGGGATGCAACTTCCGCATTGTTATCTGCGGGAAGGAAACAGACCTTCTCCTAAAGGATCAGCCGATGGATAATACAGGAGCGGAAAAGGCACGGCGTTTCTACAATATTAACAAGGACCAATTATCAACGCACATCGATGCGCTGGGGCATTGCAGTATGGATATTATAGAGGAACTCTACACTCAATGCTGGGCGGTGGTTCTACCATCCAAATATGAGGGCTTCGGCCTACCTTTGATAGAGTCTTTAGCTCGTAATGCACCTATTTTGTGTAGCCAACTTATCCCATTCAAAGAACAAGTGAAACGCTATCATGCAGATGACTGGGTGAAATGGTTTGCCCCAGATAATACCACGGAGTTGGTAGCCCACATGAAGAAAATCATCTCACTCCCACAAGCTCTCCGTACCAGGCAGTTCCCAAGAGAAAACCTCAAAATATGGACTTGGAAGGAAGTAGCCAATAGATATCTGAAAATCTTCGAAGAGCTGGATAAGTAATCTTCTTCCAAGCAACAATCTCATGAAAATGATACCCTCCTTGGTCTGGAAACTCCATCAACTCAGGCTCAAAGTAAGATGTTACCTCCGCTTACAAAAACACATACCCTATAAACTAAGCCCGAGCGTGAAGTTCGTAGCGCACTTGGATGATGTAAACTCACAAGATATTTATATCAAAAAATCCTATGAAAACACTGAACTGGAATGGTGTGCTAAATGGTTGATGGACGGTGATTCCCTGATCGACTGCGGGGCAAATATCGGGTATTATTCAGCCTGCCTATCCCAGTTAAATAATTTGAAAAAAATTCTCGCTATTGAGGGGAATGAAACATGTGCAGACCGCTGCCAAATAGCGTTTAGGGAACTAAAACTCCAGAAAGTAGAACTTATTCGCGCCATTTTGCATTCTGATGAATCAAAATCACTGCATATTCCCGACCTACCAGGTCAAGAAGGGCTTCAGCATCTTGAGGAAGCACCTGAAGGTCTAGCAAAAGTGAAGACCACGACCTTGGATAATTTGGCCAAAGAAAGAGAAATCACCCCCTCACTGGTCAAAATCGATTGCGAAGGAGCAGAGACTGAAATTTTACGTGGAGCAAATGACCTTCTTTCAAAAACACGGCCTGCATGGCTTATTGAGGTCAATGATGATGCACTAAAAAAGGCAGGGACAGACCGACAAGAACTTTTTTCAATCCTTAAGACTGCCAATTATAAACTGTTTCATATAGCCAGTGCATTTGCAGAACAACCATTTGGAGTAGAAGTTGACGAAAACTTCCAGTCTTGGAGTTTTAATCTGGCTGCCATTCCCGGTGATGGAAGAAACTTACATCGATGGAAAAGTACTTTCCCGGAATGACGAATCTTCCCAGCAAATCTGAGCGAGTCCAAAGAATGGATATTGCCCGAGGCCTTGGGATTCTTCTGGTCGTGGCAGGTCACAATCCCGCATCTACCTCGGGCTCGACAGCAAAACTTCTGATCTTCAGTTTTCATATCCCTCTATTTTTTTTCCTGTCAGGATACTTCCATCGACAAAGTGAACCCATTGCTACAGACATTATGCAAAGGGCCAAACGATTACTCATCCCATATGGACTTACTGGGCTACTTTTTATCTTCTATAAGGCATTGCAGAATTCTCCGGATTTCTACGAGAGGGATCTGTGGCAATTGCTTGGTGGAGTCCTCTGGGGTGCCGGAGGGAGTGGCACACCTGTCAGTTTCCTCTACTGGCCCCCCGTATGGTTCCTTACCTCGCTTTTCATCACTCAATCCTGCTTCTCCCTCTTACAGTTGAAGATGGTCAAAACAGTCATGTTGACTCGAATAGTAATCTTCACGGTCTTTTTATTTTTGGGCATTTACTATCTTCAACATTGGGGTCGAAATTATGTATACATAGATAATTCCCCAATAGTTCCGAATGAAACAGGTTTGCCGTGGAACTTTGACCTTCTGCCAATCACCCTTTTTTACTACTGGTTGGGATGGGAGATTCGCAAATGGAAATCCTTCGAACAATTCCTTACACAGGGGAGCGGAACGATCACATTGCTGATATCAGGCAGCCTTTTCGGGATATTCCACCTGCTCCATATCAGGGTGGGTCACAGCGAATGGTTACTCGACCTCAATCGACGAGACTATGGACATGTGGTATTGACCACATTGGGAGCTGGGATCGGCATCGTAATGATCCTTGCACTAAGCGGAGTGATAGAGCGATATTCAGCGCGGTTTCTAAGAAAACCCCTGATCACTTTAGGCATGCAATCTCTGATGATCCTCGTGTTTCATTACTTCTTTCAACAAGAAGTTCACCGATTATTGGCTCAAGACTTGCCTGGACAAGGATGGGTTGTAATTGCAGGTTCCTGGGGAGCAGGCGTTGCCATTCCTGCGATGCTCTACCTGCTTCTATTGAAAAAAATCCCTTGGATTTGCACTGTATATGGGAACCCAAAGACACGGTCATGAAAATTCTGCATCTTTCCCCCTGCCAAGGTGCATTCGGTGGTATCGAGGCCTTCGTTCTTGCCGTAGGAGATGAACTTGATTCCACGGGTGTACAAGTGCGAGTAATCTTTAAGAAAGTGCAAGGGTTCCAGTTGCGTCCTTCGTTGGAGCAAGCGATTAGAGACCGACCGTACCCAATCCAATTCATTGACAGAGTCGATCTTCGTACGGTAGCCAAAAACATTCAATGGGCAAATATCGTCCATGGACACAATCCATTGATGGAAGCGGTATTTCTGGCCAAGTGGTTCTGTAAACCCTGCGTACTCACAATCTACAACTGGTGCCGACGCAACTGGCATCCACGCCCTTGGCTCTGGAGACTCGCCAACCGGCTTGCGGATCATCGATGGTACATCTCAGACTTCGTATGGGACAGTTGGGAACCGACAAGCCGCCATGGCTCAAGCGGCAAGCTGCCCATCGTTTCCTCCCTGCCAACGGAAACAGTGGACTTTGACAAGCGCCAAGGGTTTGTTTTTGCTAGTCGCTGGGTTCCAAACAAAGGTCTACGCATCCTACTGGAGGCTTACACCCGAGCGGATATTGACCGCGACACTTGGCCACTCACTTTAATGGGAGACGGACCCTTAAAAGAGGAAGTACTAGCTTATATACAACAACATAACCTGACACAGGTAAAAATCACGGGTTTTATTTCTGATGAAGAGCGTAATCACCGTATCAGTCACGCAATGTGGATGGTGACTCCGCCACATACCAATGAGGATTTAGGACTCACCGTAATCGAATCCCGCAGTGTAAAAGTTCCCTGCATCATCTCCCGCGACGGGGGTCTCCCTGAGGCAGGCGGGAAAAAAGCCTTGAGCTGTAGACCTGGTGATATCGAGGGCTTGAAGAATCTACTCGAAAAAACAGCCCGAATGCCCAAGAATGAATACATCCAGCTTGCGGAGGCAACAAATCTGGAACTGAAACAATACTTGAAGCCTCTCTCCCTGTACAGCAGAGCCTATCGAAATACCCTCCGAGCTCACCAGAAGCTCCTCCCGTCGGATTGAAATGGAGACCAAGAAAGCCAGCGGACAACGCCAACACGTGGAATCCATCACGATCCTGCGTGGACTCGCTGCTCTTGGAGTTGTCATCTTCCACGTAAGGATTTTTCTTTGGACCGGTTGGGGGCATACTTGGAACAATCCTGAACAGTATTCAACACTTGACCGATTGGTTGCATGGTTATCCCTCCCGTCGCCACTACTCGGGGAAGGAGTACTATTGTTTTTTGTAATCAGTGGATTTTGTGTTCACTACCCCTTGGCCGGAAGAAACGACCCGATAAACCTTCGAAAGTACGCAATCCGGCGCTTCTTGCGGATTTATCCTCCATTTGCTGTGGCAGTGGGCCTGAGCCTGCTGGCAGTTGCTTACTTTGAGTGGACGACCCCGGCAAAGGAACCTTGGTTGACTAATCTGTTGCTACTCCATAACTATTATCCCTCAGTTTACAGTCCAATCAGTAGCAACATGTCTCTGTGGTCTATCCCCACGGAAATCGAATTCTATCTGGCGTACCCCCTGCTTCTACTACTCTGGCGTAAATGGGGACCAACACAGTCCATGTATCTTTTTGGCGCAGTTTCCTTGGTCGCCGTGGGACTTTATTACCAAGGACTCGACGGCATAGAGTTCAGCGCATTCACATTTTACATCCTATGGTGGTCAGGGGCATTGTTAGCCGAATTGCATGCCACAAACAGACTGCCAAGACCCGGGGGAACTATCGTACTCATGGGCCTCGCCATGCTGGGCACGGGGACTATCGTTATCGTGCTGAAGCAGGGGGAGGGACTCGTCATGGTGCAACGTTTTCTCTTTGGAGGGTTCTTTGTGCTGCTGATTTGGTGGTTTATCATTCACAAGCCTATCCCGTCGGCTTCAAGCTCCATAATTGCCAAGATACTGGTTCATCTGGGAAATATCTCATTCTCCCTATACTTGATCCACTACCCGTTACTTCAGGTCTGCGGGTTGGAATGGAAAAAGCATAATGATGGCAATTCACCCAGCAACTTCCTTATCTCAATAGCTTTTTGCGGTTTGGCAATTGCCGTTGCCCAAGTTTTCTACATTCTTGTAGAAAAGCCCAGTCATAAGCTGGCCAGAAGATTGGCCAGTTCCTGCACGCAAAGTAAGCGATGAAACTCCTGGTCAGTCACCCAACAGGGAATACTTTTGTCCGTGCCCTTCTCGAGTATGCAAATAAAAAAGATGTGCTGGAGAGCTTTCATACAACCATCGCCTATAGGGACGGAAATTGGACGAACCGATTGATGCCACAAGGTGTACGCAACCAGTATGAGCGTAGGGCATACCCCATCCCGGACGAGATAATTCATCGCCATTCTTTCCGGGAAACCATCCGGCTCGTTGCTGCCAAGGTTGGCCTTGCCAACCTGACAGAACATGAAAAGGGATGGGCCTCACTCGATGAAGTCTACCGCGAATTGGATCGTAAAACCGCACAATTCCTGACTCCTTCGGATATAACACATGTACACTGCTACGAGGATGGAGCGCTCGACACCTTCCGGCAGGCCGGCCTGCTTGGAATACGTCGAAGTTATGAATTGCCCATCGCCTACTGGAAAAAGATGCGCGAACTGCTTGAAATGGAGGCGGAACGGTTGCCGCAATGGGCACCCACGTTGATTGCCACAGAGGATTCGACAGAGAAACTTGCGAGAAAAGACGAAGAGCTTGCACTCGCAGACAGCATTGCAGTCCCAAGCCAATTTGTCCTCGATTCTCTACCCGAATTTATTCGAAAAGACAAAACCTGTATAGTGGCGCCTTTTGGAACCCCTCTGGTCGATACAGAAAAAAACAAAGAATCTAAACCATATTCAAAAAAAACTAGATTCCTCTTTGCGGGCTCCATGGGACAACGCAAGGGGTTGGGGGATGTGTTGAATGCCTTTTCAGAAATACGTAGAAATGATGTAGAACTCGTAATTTTAGGGCAGCCTATGATGGAAATGGAATTCTATCGGAAAGAATTTGATGATTTCATATACGAAGCCCCACGTCCACATGCTGATGTATTGAAGCTAATGAGAAGCTGTCATGTCTTGATCCTGCCTTCAATTGCCGAAGGTCGGGCATTGGTGCAACAGGAAGCAATGAGCCAAGAGATGGCCTTACTGGTGACACCAAATGCAGGAGGAGAGGATTTAGTGATTGAGGGGGAAACCGGGGTACTTGTTCCGCCAGGGAATCCGGAAGCTCTTGTAACCGAAATTCTCAATTTTGCCGATCATCCCCAAAAAACTATCTCCATGGGCGAGAATGCAAAAAGGCATGCCTCAAATTATACTTGGAAAGCCTATGCAGCCGAACTTCTTTCTACGCTGGCAACTTGACAATAAAGTACATAATCGAAGAATTTAGCTTCTGAAAGCTTCTCTATAAATGAAGCATAAATCTGCCTATATGCAGCCCACCAATCTCAAAAATTTAGTGGAACGCACGCCAAGCCCTCAAACTATGGCGAGGCCGACCTTGCAGACAGCGCCCAAAATCCTAGCCATACGTAGGTGGATATGGATATATTTCATGATGTTAATGTTTGAAGGAGCATTGCGCAAATGGATTTTACCTCAGTATTCAATGGGCCTACTTCTTATTCGAGATCCGATTGCACTGTGGATTTATTATACCGCCTATAACTCAGGCCTTTTTCCCAATAATGATCGAATTCGCTTTCTCTTCAATCTTGGAATAATCTCCCTACCACTTGCCATTCTCGGTGGGGGATTCAGTATTGGGACTACGTTGTATGGCATTCGGGCAAACTGTCTACACTTTCCCCTTATATTTATAATTCCAAGAGTCTTAACCTACACAGATGTTATAAAGATTGGAAGAGCCATCATGTTCTTAGCTCCCCTAATGACATTTGTTGTTATCAATCAGTTTCAAGCTACGCCAGATGACGACTGGAACGTTGCTGCTGGAGGGACAGGGACACAGTTGGAAACTTCGGGAGGCAAAGTTCGTGCTTCAGGGACCTTCAGTTTCGTCTCAGGAATCGTTTTTTACTATGCATTGTTGATCGCCTTTGTTATAATAGGATTTCTACGAGCCAAAACCTACTGGAAATGGCTGTTATGGATTGGTACGGGATGTGCCGTTCTTGCTATTGTAACTAGTGGAAGCCGGGCTGTGGTCGCAGCAGTAATTCATGTTCTCGCTTGCTTTGTATTTCTCGCCACCTTCAACCCCAGAGCCTTCGGCTCTGCATTTGGCCTGATTGTATCTCTCACCATCGTTGTAATAATCATTAGTAAAACGCCTATTTATATAGAAGGGGTATCCTTCCTTAAAATGCGTTTTGATGAAGCTTCAAATGTAGAGGGAGATGCTGTTTCGGCATATTTCCAGCGTAACAGACAAATCATCCTATCTCCATTCCGAGACACCATAAACAGTAAATTGGACCTGTTTGGAAGAGGGATCGGGTCAGGAACTCAAGCAGGGATTGCGCTCGGCGCACCAAAGGGATTTTTTGGAGAAAATGAGTGGCAAAGACATATCATGGAAAGTGGCATAATAGTAGGAAATCTCTTTATAATATGGAGAGTATCACTTGCTATCTTCCTCCTGCGCCTCTGCATTCATGCAATCAAAATGGAAAACTATCTGCCCATTTTTATATGGGGTGCCTGTAGTCATATAATTCTCTGGATGCCAATCGGGCAACCAACCACAATGGGGTTCGCGGCACTAGGAGGAGGGCTATGCCTAGCAGCCATTCGATCGCAACCGATAGTAAGAAACCATAGATAGATTATAAATCTATCTATAATTAATAATGAGGATTCCAACCTCCCCTGTAGTACTCATCGGGAACTACTTGGCAGACCGCCAGTTCAGCATGCAACTCTACTCACGTATGCTTGAGCAAAATCTAAAGGCTGCTGATGTAAACGTCACACATATTACGCCAAGCGTAAGTCTAGGTCGATTGAATCCTAAAAACAAATGGCTTGGATATATAGACAAGTTGCTTCTATTTCCTCTGCAATTAAAAAACCGACTCAACAGTATTGATTCAATAAATAAGAAGGTTTGCATATTGCATGTGTGCGATCACTCGAATAGCCCGCTACTAAAAGTAGCCAAAGGGCGAAAGAGCCTACTTACATGTCACGATTTAATCGCAATACGTGCTGCTCTTGGGGAGTTTCAAGGCGAACAAATTAAATGGTCTGGAAAAATACTCCAAAATCATATCAGAAAGGCAATTCCTCAAGCAACCCGTATTGCTTGTGTTTCAAGTACAACAGAACAAGATTTACATAGGATTCATCCAAGCACTCGAAATATGACCAAAGTTGTCCACAATGGATTCAACTCCAATTATAAGAGGCAATCTCGAGAAAAAGCTGAAGAAAAAGTCAAACATCTTGACCTGCCCATCACAGCAAAATTAATCCTTCACGTTGGCAATAATGCATGGTACAAGAACCGATTGGGGGTGCTTAAAATCTTTAATGCGTTCCTGGGGCTTCATAACAATAGGAATGTTTGCTTAATTCTTGCTGGTCCCGAACTGGATAAAACCCAAATAGACTTTGCGCGAACGCATCGTATTGAAAAGAATATCCAATGTACGGGCTCCATTAACTCGGAACAATTGGAAGCCCTGTACAGTATTGCGGATGTCTTCCTTTTCCCATCCAGGCATGAAGGCTTTGGGTGGCCCCCCCTCGAGGCTCAAAGTACAGAATGCCCAGTTGTGGCAAGCCACAATGGATCTCTTGCTGAAACTCTTGGAGATAGCGGGTTGACCGCAAACTGGAATGACACAGTCACCCATTCCAAAAATATACAACGTGTACTATCTGATTCAAAACTTCGTAACAGCCTTGTATCAAAAGGACTTCTAAACGCCAATCGATTTAGCTCAAGTGCCATGACTAAAGCCTTTTGCCAAATCTACTGCGAAATGGAAGAATTAAACACTACGAAAACCAGATGAAAATTCTCCACTGCATACATTCATGTAATCCTGAAGGAGGGGGACCATGGGAAGTGGTCCTGCAATTTTCACTGGAGCACATTCGGCAGGGGCACAAAGTACTTACAATCACAACGGACGACCCAGAGGCACATTGGTGTAAAGAGGCAAATATCCCAATAGAGCCATTGGGGCCAGCGAGAAACAGTCATGGTTACACGGAGGCATTCGATCAATGGTTAAAAAACAATGGCAAAGACTTTGACTGTGCAATCGTACATGGCCTCTGGCAATATCCAGGGCGGTCGGCATTAAAAATCCTTCCAAGACTTAATATACCCTTCTTTGTCTATCCCCACGGAATGCTTGATCCTTGGTTTAAACACACCTACCCACTGAAACACTTAAAGAAATCAATCTACTGGAAACTGATTGAAAATCGCTTATTTAAAAAAGCACGTGCCGTTCTCTTCACCTGTAAAGAAGAACGTCGCCTTGCCCAGCATACTTTCAGCCCTTACAATTGCCATGAAGCAATCGCTCCCCTAGGAATTGGCACGCCACCAGATGATTGTAACCATCAAGAGCAAATATTCCTGTCAAATTTCCCCCATCTAAAGGAAGGTAATTTCCTGCTTTTCCTGAGTCGTGTTCATGAAAAGAAAGGTCTGGACGTTCTACTTCAAGCCTTGGAACAATACCCTAAAGATTTACCACAACTCGCAATTGCAGGCCCCATCGAATCAACAACTTACTTGGCAAGATTAAAGCAACTAGAAACAAAAATCGCAAGCAAGCACAATGGCTGGAAAATCACATGGACAGGGATGCTAACTGGAAGCCTAAAATGGGGTGCACTAAGAACTGCAGGCGCCTTTATTCTGCCATCTCATCAAGAAAATTTTGGAATTGCGGTGGTTGAAGCACTTGCCGTTGGAACCCCAGTTCTTCTGTCAAGAAAAGTGAATATCTGGCGTGAAATAGTAGATGATGGATCGGGATTAGCAGAAGAGGATACAATCAATGGAGTGATTCAGCTACTTAGTCGCTGGGATGAACTGGACACCAATGCACATAAGAATATGAGAGAAAATGCCAGTCGTAGCTTTAACAAAAGGTTTGAAATCTCAAGGGCCGCCGCAAACCTGATAGAAATTTGTTCGCCACACCTGAAAACGTAGGATTACAAATAAATGCGGATCACTATAGTGCAAGGTGCATTCCTACCAGTTCCGCCATTAAGAGGAGGCGCTATTGAAAAAGCATTCCACTCGCTGGCAAGGGAATTTGCTAAAAACGGTCACAAAGTCACCTATATTTCAAGACAATGCGACGGCTTGGCACGACAAGAAACTGAGAACAGCAATCTTAAGCATATACGGATAAAGGGATATGATGCTTCAGGTTCTCTATTAAAATTAAAGTGGAAGGATTTACTCTATAGTATACGAGCACGACGCATACTTCCGATAGCTAACATTTTGATCACCCACACTTTTTGGCTACCCATTATCGCAACAAGGCCAAAAAAACATGGTGCAACCTATGTTCACGTGGGAAGATCTCCGAAGGGGCAAATGAGGTTCTATAAAAATGCCGCCAGACTACAAACCGTTTCAAGACCTATTGCCGATGCAATTCAAAAGGAAATACCAAGCAAGAAACAAAGGCAGGTGAAAGTACTCCCCTACCCGCTGGATCCTCTGTTTATAGGAAGGCCATCACTTGAAAAACCTAAGATAAATAGGATTCTTTACGCAGGAAGAATACACCCAGAAAAAGGGATCAATCTACTGATTAAAAGTTTCGAAAGCCTACCAGATTCAATAAAAGAAAAATGGGAGCTTAAGATTATTGGACCATGGAAAGAAAAGCATGGAGGTGCGGGCAGTGTATATAGGAAGCAACTTCAATTATTGGCAAAAGACATGGATAATGTATATTTCCAAAACCCCATATTTGATCAGGATAAATTAATTCAGGAGTACGACCGATCTTCCATTTTCGTTTACCCCTCTCTGGCGGAAAATGGAGAAACTTTTGGACTGGCAGCACTCGAAGCAATGTCCAGAGGATGCCTAACTCTCGTTTCAGGTCTGCCTTGTTTTAAAGATTTTATCAATAATGGCGTTAATGGATTTAGCTTCAATCACCGCATTGATGAACCTGAAAAAGCATTGGCCGAAAAGCTTAAATTGATAATAGAAGTATATGAAACCGATAATTCTGTGAGTGAAAAAGCAGTTGAAACTGCAACTGCCTATTCTCCTAAAAGAGTTAGCCTAGAATTCATTAAGGATTTTGAAGAAATTATCGGCATCTCATCTCCAAGGCCAAAATGAAAAGTGTTAAATCAGGTCAATCCTCTCAATTTGAAAGTCCATGGGATTTATCAACAAAAATTCGAATGATTCTTTGGGAGTGTGCATGGGGTCTTCTCTGCTTTTGGACTCCAAAGCCTTTCAATCTATGGAGATTGCTGATCTTGAAATTCTTCGGCGCGACAATAGAAGGAAGACCATTTGTGCACCAACGAGCACGTATTCAAATACCTTGGCATCTGAAACTAGGAGACCGCTCCTGCCTTGGAGATCGGGCAAATGCATATTCTCTCGGGCCAATCGAAATCGAAGAAGGTGCCACAATCGCCCAAGAAGTATACCTGTGCACTGGCACACACGACTTTCAAGATCCTGCAATACCTCTGCAAACAGGGCGAATTCTAATCAAACGCAATGCATTTATTGGAGCAAGAGCGATGATTCTACCAGATATCACAATTGGAGAAAAAGCAGTAATTGGTGCTCAATCTATAGTTACAAAAAATGTCGCCGCACATACCACAGTTGCTGGTAATCCCGCGACCACAATTCGGGTAGGCTAACAGATTTCTCCAGCATTTGTGATTGCGGCACAGTAAAATATGAAGGTTCCAGTCTCTATTCTAATTCCCATTAAAAATGAAGCGAAAAACCTACCTGGGTGCCTTGATTCCGTGCGATGGGCGAATGAGATATTTGTTGTAGATTCCCAAAGTGAAGATGAATCCGCTGAAATAGCTGAAAAATATGGGGCAAAAGTCATCCAGTTTCATTTCAATGGGACATGGCCAAAGAAAAAAAACTGGGCTCTTGAAAACCTCTCATTTCAAAATGAATGGGTATTTATCCTCGACGCCGATGAAGTCCTTCCCCCTGAAGCGGAATCGGAAATAATGAATCTCATAACATCGCCACATTTGGAGATTGATGGTTGTTGGATCAATCGACGCTTCATGTTTATGGGCAAATGGTTGCGACATGCCTACTATCCGAACTGGAACCTACGGTTATTTCGACACAAACTGGGAAGATACGAAAAACTAACTGATGTGGATACAGCCAGTGGTGACAACGAGGTCCATGAGCATGTCGTTGTGAAAGGCTCAAGTAAATATCAAATGAGGAGTCAAATGGACCATTACGCATTTCCATCCATAGAAGTCTTTATTGAAAAGCACAATCGATATTCCAACTGGGAAGCAAGGGTGGCTCTGGAAAAAAAATCTGCGCAGGCAAATCAGCCCTTACAGAACAAGACTGTAAATATGCGCCGAAAAATCAAAGGGTACGTAAACAAGCTTCCTTTCCGACCAATCCTGCGCTTCCTTTATGTTTATATTTGGCAAAAAGGATTCCTCGACGGCAGAGAAGGATATTATTTTGCGAGGTTACACTCGACTTACGAGTTTTTAACAATTGCCAAAACCGCTGAACTTAAAAAAAACAGACTAAATCGCCATAAAACCCCAAGTGAGGTCATCTAGTTTTTAAAAAATCTAAAAAGTTAACTCTTTCGGGTTTCTTTCTGCTTGGCCATGGTATCAGATCCACTGTCACCGTAATATTTGCTATAATACTTATAGCGGTAGTACCCGTAGCCGTAACCATAATAACCATAATTATAGTAGTAGGAAGAGCTCTTCTTTTCAGGTAAGTCATTAAGCACGACTCCAAGAATGCGAGCACCCGTCTCCTCCAGTTTTTCAAGCATGGTTTTTGCAGTACGTCTACCGACCTTGGAGTAACGCGTAACAAAAATTAAATCATCAACTTTTGTTGCAAGTGCATTAGAATCAGGGAACAACCCGACTGGAGAGCTATCAATTAACAATACATCGAATTCCCTTTTTAATTTAATGAGCAGGTTAGTGAATGACATCTTCTCCAGTAGTTCAGTTGCCGTACGGGTCTTACCACCTGAAGGAAGCAAACGTAGATTAGGATAAACTTCAGGTATATCATCCATATTCAATGGAGCAGCAGGATTGGCCTGTAATTCTTGTACAAAACTAAGTAATCCACTATCATTACTCAATCCACAGAACTTATGTAATCCTGGTCGGCGTAGGTCAAAATCCATCAACAATGTTTTTCGCCCATGATTGGCAAAAGAATGAGCAAGATTAGCGGCAAGAAGGCTTTTCCCCTCACTAGGAATGGCGCTCGTGACAAGTATACTTTTAGGATAAATATTATCAGAATTCATTTGAATTCGGCTGTAAAGCCCTCGAAACGATTCGACAAGACTTTCATCCAAGTCTTGCGCCACAATAAGAGGTCGGTTGGTTTCACTGACTAATGAAATCCGGGGAATACCGGCTAACATTTCTCTGCCAATAAAAACCTCAATATCCCAAGGAGACTTTACTCGATTATCCAAAAATTCCATACCGATTGGGATCAAAATAAATGCCATGAAAAACACCCCAAATGATTTAGAGATTATATCCTTAGAGTTAGGGGAAATAGGCACCATTGGTGTGCCGGCCGGAGATCCAGCAGTCAATGTTGAGTCCGACTCTTCAATCTCTTGTAAAACTTCAATATCATTAATTCTTTTAAGAATACTTTGACGCAGTGCTGTCTTGGCCTCCCCTTCTCTCTCAATTACACGATAGCCTATGTTGATGCTATCAAGATCTTGCGATTTCCGTAATTGTTTCTCTAACTCTTTGTTGAAATTTGAAATTCTGCCAATAGCGGTTGTCACATTTTGCACAAATGATAACTCGGCCAAACTAATTTCCGTTGCCAGTAATGTTTCATATTCAAGTGTTTCATCTAAATTCCTAATTATGGCTGGATGGCGTTCCAAATACTTTTCCTCAAGATTTTTTCTCTGACGCTTCAAACTTGATATTTCAGAACGATATTGCTGCACAGAACCGTAGGCAGAAACTTCATTAATGAGATGAAGATTTGTATTTTCAGGAAATCCCTGAGATACATTATCTGCCTGTTGCCTTTTAATTTGCAGAAGTATTACTTCGTTGTTTAATTTCTCAATATTGGCACTACTGATCTTGTTCTTAAGATCCGTCATGGCTGTAACTATAAAATCACGAGCAGTTTGGATGGAAACCAGATCGTTTTCCCCTCTGAACTTCTCTAATTCAAGTTCAAGGCTCTTTTCTTCCTCGGACATCTGATTTAGCTGATCTCTCAATTTGCTGATAACAACGGAATCAATCTGAGATCTTGTCGACTTTATGTGCCTTAGGTACTCATTCTGAACTTTATTTGCAATAATACTAGCTCCATCCCCTGTATGAAGTGATGTTGCTGTAATAGTTAATGTTGGGATATGAGTGCCACCCATTATGACATTATAACGGATCAATTGTGGGATTGTCGGGATGACATTATTCTGAACATCTAGACTGCGATATGGACTTAATAATTTTTCTTTTTCATCGTCAGTAAAAGAAGCCATTAACCTGTCACGGAACTCTTTACTCCTCAGTCGCTGTACATGCTCTCCCAAAACCTGCTTGGAAAAGTCAGTCCTTTGGACAGGAGTTAAATCGAGAATCTTCTTCGGAAGTTCAAAATTCAATGAAGCACTCGCGGAAAATAATTTATCTACATTTAGCTGCTTGAATGCAAAAATAAGACTAACAGGTAGAGCAATACTAAGTCCCCATAACCAGCGATCTCGAATAATGAGCAGAAAATCAACGATTCCCCTAAATCTAGCAGAATTCGCACTTGGTGATGGTTGATTTTGAAGGAAATCTCCGTCCTTATCCATAGTCAATGTTGTCTGCTGGTTGCTAACAAAGTAGATAACGGGTAGAAAATTGCATTGTTCAAAATTTAAATTATTCTTTCAGGAATAAATACAATATCACCAGGTTGCAAAAAGAAACGGCCCTCGTCATTCCCCTCCTCCAAGCCCCTTTTAAGACTCTTCAGATCAACGCGGTAAACATCAAATCCTACATCGGTCTTTCTTTTAACAGTAACCTTTTTCTCACTCGCAAGTTCAGTGACTCCTCCACTTCTCGCAACGGCCTCCACGATATCCATTGCCTCAACTTCATGGGGAAAACTAAATGGACCTGGCTTACGAACTTCTCCAAGCATGAGTACTTCTTGTGGAGCATAATCGACCATACGAATTCGTGCCTTTGGTCTACGAAGGTACCTTTTGTTTATGTACTCTAATTCAATTTTTTCTTCAGCTTGTTTGACAGTTAAATTAGCAACATTCACTTCCCCAACCAAGCGGAGATAAATCATTCCATGACGGTCAACAATTTCACTGACCAACAACTCCGGTTCACCATAAATGCTGACTTGAATACGATCAAGAGGAGTAATCGTGTATGTCCCGAACCGAAAACCTCCAACAGTGATTTTAGGTAACGATTGATCAGAATTGGCTACAGGATTATCCGCAACTTGCTGGTTCCCCTGAACTGATGCAACATGGGCAATTAACAAAAGTAAAAAAAAATGCTTCACGGCGTATGTCAGATTTCTAATAGATAGCTTAATACTGCACAATTAGTGAAATACTCGCTAAATGCCTATCATTAGAGAATTCATCTCCATAACCAGAAGCAGTTGTCGAATAAGCATAAGAGAACCTTCCGTTAAGATAAGAGGTGAAATTACTAAGGATATTCAATGACACACCATATCTATCGTCAACACGATCACTACGAACATTGTGAGGTCCAAATTCTCGAAAAGAACTAAAGTCTACAAATCCATAATTGGCAGCAAGGGTTCCGGCAACCCGTTTAGTAAAACGTTGGGAAATTTGAGCGCTGAAAGTGGTAGATAACATAACCTGATCCTGAGGAGATGGTGAAAAAGACTTATCCATCATTAATCCTATTTTTGTTTTCTCACGCCATGCCCAATTTAAACCAGCGTGAAATAGAATGGAATCTTGGGAATCGACCTCTGTACTACCATAATCCAATACACCATAACCAAAAGAAATGGTACCATCTAATTTTGGGGTCAATTGTCCATCAGCTCCAATCGAGAAGTTATTGAGGTGATTAGAGATGAAGTTGGATTCTGTTCCTGGACTTTCATTTATCTGATATTGGTAACGGAAGAATAAATCAAGTTTGGGAGAATAGATGTAATAAGCAGAAGCACCATAGGTGTATGTTTCAATATTGCTGTAGGGGATACCTTGACTGCTTAATTGCTGATAGTCGCGAAAGGAATATTGAACATCTCCAGAAACACCAAATTTTGGGCTGTGATTGTACCGCAAACTGAAATCAGCAGAATAAAGGGTGTAGCTAATCAAATCCTGAAGTTGCTCATTTGTTTCAGTTCGCTGCGAAATATCTGTATCAAAGCCAAATTGTATCTTCCCTGCGGTTCTCTTGTCTACGGAAAAAAGCCCAAAATCCTCGGCCATTCTGATGCTAAAATTAGTTACGGGATCACTAAAATCCTCGTTACTATTATTAAAATAGCGGCCGAAATTCCCACCGACACCACCATCAACTATAATTGGTCCCAAGCGCTTGCTATATTTGGCTAGGGGTAGAAAACGAACAAGGAAATCACCCTCTTCAGAAGAAGATGAGAAAATGTTTGAATCATACACACCCTCAATCGTAGCTTGTACATTTATGCGCCCCAACGACTTCTCTACAACTGCATGCGTTGTCCTCAAGCAAGTGAGAATAGGTATGAGCACTGCAAGAACCCAAGAAAATCTACCCATAAAATAGAGCATTTTGACTAATATTTTCTTAGCTGAAGAGTTAACAGTTTCATCCATGTAAGGTGCAGACTTGACAGTGCCGGACGGGATTATTGGCTAGTATTGTATTTTAAAATACTAATTTTTCTGCTGGGGAAAAGTTAGCGCCTCAATAACCACTCGAAGAAGGTTGCTGTCGGAATTAATAAGGGAGAGTTTGGGGAATCTGGGGAGTAAGAAAAAAGATATTAAACAAATCCAGCGAAATTTGTAAAGGCCAAATGCTTGAGATAAGTTGTTGAAATTGAGTTCCACTATGTGGTGCAATTGATTTGAAGGCTCGGATCATCGCAATGAAAAATGAACAAGAAAAGCTGGGCGGTCTGGCGATACTAGGATTGATAATATTCAGCACATGGGGGGCGCCAGGGCAAATAACTCCTACGGAAAATGCACTGACATGGGGATGTCTACTTTTTCTTGCTGTGCCTTTTTTTGCAAATTGGAGGCACCCAAGAACGACACTCTGCCACTGCATCCCATTTATTAAAAATTCAATCATTGAGTACCGGGCATACACAAGCATAGTTTTCTTGTTTTTTGGCCTAGTGATACTGGGCGGAATTAATCCTTGTTTTGAACCAGCAGGTTCAGTGAAAGGATTTTTGACTTCAATACCTAATGTTCCATGGGGTCCATCTACTGTTCTTCAAGAATTAACATTCGAAAGGTTACCCAAACTGGCTGTTGTTTTAATTCTTCTAGGACCAAGTGTTTTCTTCCTGATTAACAGAAGAAGTACCTTGAGGCTAATTCTCTGGGGGATCACAGCTAATATGGTTATACTGTCGATCGTAGGAATATTTGTAAAACTAAGTGGTGGCAGAAAAATACTAGGATACATCGAGCCAACTGATGCTCGGTATTTCTTCTCCACATTCTCATACAAGAACCACTGGGGGGCTTATTGCATTCTTACACTTGGCGTAATTGGTGCACTAACTCATTTCCACCTAAAGAAGGAACAACCAGGGAAGTCCAAACACAACTCACCGATTCCTTTGCTTGTGAATGCGGGCATCATAATTGGCCTGACTGTTCCCCTTTCTGGCTCAAGGTCATGCAGTGTCTTGTATGGTTTACTTTTCGCTGTCTACCTAGGAAAACTGATCGTTAATAAATTAACTAGTTCTAACTCGATTAGGATGAAAAGCCTTATATCTGGTACCATTGCCGTAGGAGTAAGTCTTATGATAACCTATTCAGCCTTGCTATTGCACGAAGAAAATAAAGAAGAAATTTTCCGCACAACTTCGAGGCAATATAAAAACCTAATTGATAAGGGGCAGAAAGAGACTCGCTTCTATATTTCTCGAGATACTTTAAAATTAATTAGGGAAAAGCCTCTGTTTGGATGGGGTCTAGGATCTTATTCCTCCATAATAAATGTAGGGAGATACTTGGGGCCTGAACACAAAGGGACCAGGTTTGACCATGCCCATAACGATTGGCTCGAATACATCGCAGAAACAGGAATTGCGGGCTTCATTCTTCTTGGTTTCATTTTTGTCGCGCCGTATAAAATATATCGTGGCAAGGGGACAACGAACCCCATCTCGAGATGGCTCTGGGGTGGTACGATTGTGATAATTATTTATTCAATTGTTGAATTTCCCTGCAGAACACCAGCCGTATCATTTCTCATGACAATACTAGTAGCAATCTCAACGAAATATGGATTGATCGAGAAAGAAAGAAAATCAATTCAGCAAAACCAGAGATTCGTGTACTAATTATTTGATCACCTGAAAATATTTTTTGCCCTTGCCCTAAATTAGCTAAAAGCTTTCCTTAATATAAGTGGAGATAAAATAAAGTCAGGTAAGTCTGCCTTCGTTAGACAAATTCTGACACTCCAATCAAATCCCTCCCCATTCTGTAGATAAAGCTTCCAAAGATGAAAAAACTCCCTCTCCTGCTAATTGGCACAGCCCTATTCAGCCTTGCCGGCACAAACCAAATCCACGCACAACAACCTGGAGGTCTACAGCCTAAATTTAGTGCAGATATTAAGCGAGATGTTGCTGCTTTTGTGAAAGGCGAAGGAAATGTTTCTGCCCAAAACACTCTACAAACGAACTTTACGGACCTAATTAAGCGCACAGGAAGCAACGACACTCGCATACTCGCTCAAATTGTCAGCGAGGCCATTAATGAGGCTACGCAAACCCCAGGCAACACCATTAATAGAATAGGCCATGTAATTAAAATAGCCACACTGAGCACGGTCAGCGCCGCACTTGCATCGGAAACAACCGGTGGAGAAGAAGCTATTAAAAAAATAGCTAACGCCGTCACTTTCCAATTCGTTTCTCTTTCTGCGAAAACTGGTACAGAACCGGGGAAAAACCTGAATCTCGTTGCCCAAGCCATTGCATTTGGAGTTGGTCTTGCAGTACTGGACAATGATTCGGCCAATGCATCTGCTCATCTAGCAGGCTTAGCCAAGGGGGCATTGGAAGGCTCGATTCGCGCCTCAGGCATCAACAACTTTGACGCTACGCTTACGACGTCTTTTGCATGTAACGGATTGATTAATGGCACCATTCAGGTTGCCTCCGTTAAAAAGGCCAAGAACATCACAGAACTTTGCCAAGCAATTGCCAAAGGGGCTTATTCAGGAACAATCGAATTAACGGCGAAAGACAACAATTCTGGACAAGTTGGCATCAATGCACAAGCAGCAGTGCGCGGGCTTCTGGAGGGTGTTTTTAGCTCCAAAGGACCAGCTAGTCTTGATAGCGAAGCTTTGGCAACTCTAGCAGGATCCACCTATAAAGGAGTGAAGGAGACACTCGGAGAGGATTTGCCATCAAGCATTGACGGTACCTCACTCAAAGAAGCGGCCTTTGACACTTGGTCCACCAAAATGTATAGTTTGCTTCCATCAGCAGACAAACTCTTGCAAGAAAAAATCGTAGCCAGTCTATTTGAAAACTCTGAAGGAACCGGATCAATTCATGTAGCAATAACCCAAGGGGTGATAAAAGTTCTCATGGAGAACGATAAGGCGAAGCGTGCAAGTGAACTACTGCCACTCATGGCACACGGTGCTGTTGTCTCCGTTTTTAAGGTAGAGCAAATAAGATACGATAACCTTTCACCATTCTACACAACTAGTGTGAATCTAATAGCCGGTGCTGAAAGTACATTATCTGAATTGTTAATAAAAAACGCCTATGCAGCATTACTCAATGGCTCGCTTAACGCAGTACGCCAACAGAAAAAAGATTTAATTCAGAATATGCGTCTTATCTCTGAAATACTCGCGTTAAGTGCGGTTAAATCGAGTCAAGACCTATCCATGGATAAAGCAACATTTGTTAGAAATGTCGCAACCGGACTTCTTGAATCAGCTGTAAGCAACTCACTTTCAAAAGAAGTGAAATTAGACGAGCCTGCGACCTTAATCGAGGGTGCTGTAGAAGGGTTGACTGTAGGTCTGGTACTAGGCCTTGTCTCGAATAAAGTGCCGTTGGAAGGTGCTGGCGACATCATCAAATCGGCAACCCAATCGGCAGCAGGCACAACCGTCCGAATGGGCAAAAGCCTTCAATTAGATTCTGGTCGGATTCTAGACTTTGCACTAATGAGTTCCAGAGGCTCAACTAGTGGAATTGTGAGGCTAATTGAAGATAAGAGAACAGGTAGCGCAGTCAAATCATCAGGGGCCAAATTGTTAGAATCAGCCTCATATGGTGCAGCCATGGGAGTCATATCAAATCTAATACCCCCAGGTGGTGATGTGGATGTCAACCAGCAAGAACTAGTTGAGTTTGCAGAAGCAACAGCATTCGGTGCAACAAGAGGGCCAGTGTTGCATGGATCCAATGAGAATGCGCCAGATTATGCAAAAAGTGCAGCAAATGGTAGTGTTCTTGGACTAACCTCCATTGCAACACATCTTTTTGGAAAACCAGAGAACCTTGAAACACTTAAGGCCATTACATTCGCGGCATGCAAAGGAGCCGCCAAAGGAGCTATTTCGGCTGGTGCAGATACCCAAAAAGACCTCAAGGCAATAGCACGGGCGACATCATACGGAGGCACTTCAGCCGCAACATTAGCAGGTATATCAGCATCACAGACACCAGAGGTTCTTTCTGAGTTAGCAAGAATGGCCGCGCGAGGAATGGCTCAAGGAACAATGGAGGCTGCTTTCAGCACTTTAGTCGGAGGCAAAAAAACCGAGGTGAAAGATTCGTCTTCTGCTGGCGGGAGTTAAGAGCATTTGTACACCACCAAGCTTGGCGACAAAACCATGAAGAATATAAAATTAGTTCCCTACATGGCATCCATCTTGGCGATTAGTTTCATAGATGGACAAGATGCCGAAGTCCAACAAGCACTTGGTGAAATTGTAGAAGCAAGTGCTAGAGGTGCATCTGCGGGATCTTTGTTTGTGGCTGCGGTGAGTGGTCAAGAAACTTCCACATTAGCTTCTATTGCAACTGCAACAATCAATGGGTTTGCGGAAAGTATTGCGGAAAGTGCATCTGAAGCTGGAATTTCAATTAACGGTCTACTGGATGCGGTAAAAAAAGCATCAACGAGTGATGATGGACTATTGGATATTGCGAAAGCTGTTGCAGAGTTTGCGGAAGATTCTGACATCCCGGCAGAGGAACTATCTCAAGCAATATCTGACTTCCAAAGTGGAGATATTACTGATGAGGAATTGAATGAAATACTTCAGGAAACTGTGGAATCACTCCCGAATGTGTCAGATGAATTCAAGGGTATTTTAAACCAAATGTCTGCCATCAATCCCCAGCAAGAAATACTTAGAAGCTTTGCAGAGCAAATAATTTATGGATTGGAGGAATTAGCGCCTCAGGTTGACATTATGGTGGCAATGTCAATTCAAGGAGGCATTGCTGGGGCATTAGAGGCTGCAGAAGATGCGGGACTAAGCGCTGACCAGATTGCAGATATTGAAGCAGGTGCACAAAATATTCTGGCAACAACTGCAAATAGTTTGGCCGGTATCAGTCTTGCTGATGTTCTGGCAAATTCTCCATTTGCAACCCTATTTGAACAAAGCATTGAAGGTCCCGATCTCGTATCTTTGGATGATCCGTTACTAACACAACTTTCTGATCTATTTACACAGGCTTCTGATCCCGAACTCGCTGATACTGACAACGACGGATTATTTGATATTGAGGAAGAAGCACAAGGGTCCGACCCGAACGATCCGGATACAGATGGAGACCTGCTGAAGGATGGTGCAGAAGTGAATATTTATGGTGTCAGCCCTATCAATAACGACTCAGATGGTGATGGCGTGACTGATGCCATTGAACTCGGATTAGGGGAAGATCCGGCCGTCGCAGGAACATTTGGTCCTGATTCTGACAATGATGGACTGCCCGACTCATTTGAGGTAATTATTGGGACTAATCCAAATGTAAATGACACGGATGGAGATGGATGGTGGGATGGTTTTGAGATCGGCATTGGCATAGGTCTTACATCATCTGATGCAGATAACCCACTCGTTGAAAATCTCAGAATCGAGGGAACTGGATTCACAGTCTCTCCATTGGGCAATACTAAGCCTCAGTCTTGGCTCCTAAATGCCCAATAAAATTCTAATCTTCGCCTAGAAGGCTACATTAAGATTTCTTCCCCTTCACGAAGAAAGTCCAAAGCATTACCTGGTAATGGAGTTGATCTAGGGTATCGGTATTCATCGCCTTGGAAATTACGCATAACAATTTCCGCCTCCGTGATTTCCTTTACGTATTCAGGATTAATAGGCACCTTGCCACCACCCTCAGGGGCATCCACAACAAATTGAGGAATAGCATAACCAGTTGTATGACCACGAAGACCACGAATGATCTCAATGCCCTTTGCAATATCAGCCCGGAGGTGTGCACTACCCGTTATCAAGTCACATTGGTAAAGGTAATAAGGACGGACACGCATCATTAACAATCGATGAACAAGAGACTGCATAACAGATACCGAATCATTCACTCCGCGAAGTAAAACAGACTGATTCCCCATAGGTACTCCAGCAAAAGCAATCTGATCACAAGCTGCTTTTAATTCCATTGTACATTCCTTGGGATGGTTAACATGCAGACTCATCCATACTGGGCCATGCAATCTCAAGATTTCCAATAAACGAGGGGTAATCCTTTGAGGAAGAAAAACAGGAATTCGAGAGCCAATTCTTATAAATTCAACATGCGGTATTGCCTTCAATCGCTTGAGGATATACTCAAGCTTAGCATCTGAAAGCAACAAGGGATCACCTCCACTTAATAGAACATCACGAATCTCAGAATTTTTCTCAATGTAATTTAATCCAGCATCTAGTTCGGGATGAAAATTGTAATCCTGTGCATTCGAGACAAGTCGACTTCTTGTGCAATAACGACAATAAGCCGCACAGCGATCAGTAACTAGAAACAATATACGATCAGGGTAACGATGTACAATTCCCGGCGCAACCATGGAACCCTCTTCTCCAACAGGGTCCAAAAGCTCGTCAGGGGAAACGAGAAGTTCACCACCTTGTGGAATTACCTGCCGACGAATCGGGCAATAAGGATTGTCGCGATCAATAAGGTTAAAGAAATAAGGAGTTATAGCTAGAGCTAATTTTTTGTTGGCATGATAGCAACCCTCCCGTTCTTCCGGAGTCAAATCAAGCAATTGCTCTAACTGATCGAGCTTGGTTATTCGGTTCTGGAGTTGCCAGATCCAATTGCCCCAGTCTTTGGCAGAGACTTGAGACCATAATCCTTGGCCATTAAACCAATTTTCTAAATGATCATTGGGAAACATAAATAAAGGTTACAAACCTAGGATTGGTAGCAATCTCGTCAAACATTCCTTCCCAGAAATAATCACTTTAATCAAAAAAGGTTGATTTGAAAGAGAGAACCTGTTGGATGCCCGACACATGGATTTCAAACGGAACGGCGTACTAGTACTTGAGGACGGAACAGTCTATAGGGGTTACTCATTCGGGAGTCGAAAGACAGTTGTCGGTGAGGCAGTTTTCAACACCAGCATGACAGGTTATCAGGAGATATTGACAGACCCATCATATTACCAGCAAATTGTCGCAATGACCTCTTCTCAAATTGGGAACTACGGAGTCAATAGTGAGGATATCGAATCGGCCTTTCCAAAAGTCAAAGGCTTTGTCGTAACAGAATCTGCCAATTTATATAGTAACTGGCGCAGTGAAAATGGGCTGCCCAGCTACCTTGAAGGAAACGGGATACCTGGACTTCATGGAATTGATACTCGAGCACTTACCAAGCGGCTCCGAGATGCAGGTGCCATGAAATGTTGCCTCAGCACAGAAGGGATTCAGCCTTCAGATGCCCTAAAACTGGCGCAAAGATGGGATGGTCTTGAAGGGATAGACTATGTAAAGGAAGTAACTCCAAAACTGAGTTATCAATGGGATGCTGATGGCAAGGACAGTCGCCCTTTTGCTTTGGAAGGAACCGAGCTTGGAAAAGCGACTCCAAATAGAACTCCGTTTCGGCTGGCGGCATATGACTTTGGAGCCAAACTATCTATATTTCGAAAGCTCCGCCAGTATGGATTCCACGTGCATGTCTTTCCCGCCAATACACCACCTGAAGAAATTCGTGAATTAAAACCAGATGGACTTTTTCTCTCCAATGGGCCGGGAGACCCTGCTGCCCTCTCTTACGCTCACAATAGCGTACGTGAACTCATTCAACACTACCCCACCTTTGGCATCTGCCTAGGGCATCAAGTCATCACCCACGCACTTGGCGCAAAAACCTTTAAACTCAAATTTGGCCATCGAGGCGGAAACCAACCGGTCAAGAATATTGAAACTGGCCAAGTTTCTATTACTTCGCAAAATCATGGATTTGCCTCAACCCAAGACGAGCTTCAAAAACATGGTGCCGTTGTCACGGAAATCAATATGAATGATAATACGGTTGAGGGACTTAGACATAAAGATCTTCCTCTCTTTTCCGTTCAATACCACCCGGAGGCATCCCCTGGCCCAAGCGATGCTGAGCACCTCTTCGATAAATTCTATAACATTGTGGATCAATCCCGTGGGGGGCGAAGTCCAGTAAACATGGTTTAGACAAGTAAGGGCTCTAGCTTCCCCACGTCTTCCAGCGTGTCTACGCCAACAGTCGGCTCGCGGGTAATCCCCACAACAATCTTGTAACCATTCTCGAGAGCCCTCAATTGCTCAAGACACTCCACTCGTTCCAATGTTCCCAAGGGTAAATGTCTAAACGCATCAAGAAAAGAGCTCTTGTAGGCGTAAACACCCATATGATGGTAGCATGCATTCTCAAGGGAACAATCATCAGATAAAATTATGGTACCTTCACGGCGAAAAGGTATAGGTGCACGAGAAAAATAGAGAGCATGCCCATCCCGGTCGAGGACTACTTTCACACAATTAGGATTCCTGAAATCAGAAGCAGATTGGAAAGGGAAAGCTAACGTAGCCAGATCACTGGTCGTGTGGATCAAATCATTTAGCAAAGAAAGTTGCTTCTTGGTAATTAGTGGTTCGTCTGCTTGAACATTAAGAACGTACTTGGCCTGTAAATGCTGATTTACTTCAGCAATCCGGTCAGTCCCACTTTGATGGTCTCCGCAAGTTCGAAAAACAGAATACCCCTCACCTTGAAGTAAAACCTCCAGTTCCTGATCCTCAACGGCAAAATAAATAGGTAATCCAGGAGAAACTTCAGACAACCGTGATGCAGTCCATAAAATCAGTGGCTTACCATGAATCTCGTGAAGTAACTTTCGAGGGAACCTTTTAGACCCCAACCGCGCAGGCACAATAATTACAGTATCCAAAGCAGTTTTAGCCATCGATTTGGTGCAGTCCTCTTTAAAAGTTTAAAATGAGGCAAACCCCTGCGATAACCAAGCAGGAAGAGATGTGAGGTCGGATATTAATCACCCACGACAAAACGAGCGAATCTGCGCACAATCAAATTCTCTCCAAGGGTCGCAATTTTCTCTGTCAACAGGTCTTTAATTGTAGTGTCTGGATTTTTTACAAAAGGCTGATCAAGCAAACAGACTTGAGAGTAATACTTCTCCAGTTTTCCTTCTACAATCTTCTGAACTGCTTGAGGGGGTTTCCCCTCAGCCTGAGCTGTCGCAATTTCACGTTCTTTATCTAAATCGGTCTGTGATACTTCTTCACGGCTAACGCAACTAGGATTTGCTGCAGCAATATGCATACATATATCCTTGGCAAATGCTTGGAACCCATCATTTTTCGCAACAAAATCTGACTCACAATTAAGCTCCACCATGACGCCAACCTTGCCCCCGGTATGGATGTAAGTTTCGACAATGCCTTCACTAGCATCACGACCAGCTTTCTTCGCAGCTGTTGCGACACCTTTTTTACGAAGGATATCAACAGCGGTCTCAAAATCACCTTCAGACTCAGCTAGAGCCCTCTTGCAATCCATGAGACCTGCTCCAGTTTTCGCTCTGAGTTCACCAACTCGTTTTGCTGTAATTTCGGCCATAGTTTTGGAAATTTAAATTCAGTTATTGATTCGATTGAATATAATTCAATTATGATGCATCATCTGTATCTAGCTTGGTTTCTTCAGCTGGTTTCGCCGCTGATTCATCCTCTTCGATCGCAACAGGTGAATCCTCAGAGGCATCCTCTGTGCCCTCCTCGACTTCAGCAGTGTCTGAGGATTCATCCCCCCCTCCATCAGGTCCAGATTCTGTAGAAGCCGAAACTTCTCTTGCTACGATTTCTTCATACCCTTCAGGTAAGGTCACTTCCAGATCCTCTTGATTCTCTCCAAATTCGGCACGAATTAGTGGTGTAATACCAGACTGAACCTGTTGAGTTGCCTGACGAGCTTTGCCACTCTGCACCGCCTCTGCAATTACCTCAGTGACAATTCGAATAGACTTGCTCGCATCATCGTTGCCAGGAATAGGATGTGATACTTGAGACGGGTCGGAATTGGTATCTACCAATCCGATACAGGGGATGTTCAGCCGATGGGCTTCACGAACTGCAATTTCTTCATTTCGAACGTCAACAATGAAAACTGCTGTTGGTAATTCATCGACTTCCAGCATCCCTTCAAAATTTCTATGCATGCGGGACATTTGATGTTTGATCGCAGCGGCTTCCTTGCCAGGAAGTTTCCCCAAGCTGCCATCATCTTCCATTTTGAGAAACTGTTTGTATTTTTTGAGACTGGAAGTGACTGTTTGAAAATTAGTCAAAGTTCCACCCATCCACCTGTTAACACAAAATGGCATTTGGACAGAAACGGCAGCCTCCCGCACAATATCCTGCGCCTGCTTCTTGGTCGCAACAAAGAGGATTTTACCACCGCCGGCAACTACATCCTCAACAAACTGTGCCGCTTCAGCAAGAAGCTGATATGAGCGTTCCAAATTAATGATAGACATACCGTGCCTGTGATCAAAAAGGAACGGTTTACATTTTGGATTCCAGCGTTTGACTTGATGTCCAAAGTGAACGCCAGCATCGAGAAGATCATTGATTGCAATATTCATGATGAGTGTGATTCAAAGCCCTCAAACTGGAGAGGGAGAAATAAGTTTTCTTTTATATTGGGTTGGGTTAGGAGTGAAATGATTAAAGGTAAAACGCTTGGTATGGCTTTGTGCACACACCTGTAAACGTAAAAAGAGGACGAAGTTCATATGGTCCAAAAATTCCATTGCAAGCGGATAATGGAGCTTATAAAAATTACATATCATGAAATATTGACGATGATCACCCTTGCCATTTGCGGTGAATTACAGACTTTTTTGACTCATAAAATTATTAGGATACTAATGAACACCTATCCTTCCACCGAATCATGCTGATTAATAAAAAACAAACTTGGATGCTTCCTGAATCTGCATCAACTCCGGAAAATGAATATCTTGCTCGCAGAAAATTTATAAAAAAAGCTGGTATTATTTCTGCAGGGACAACGATGTCTTCAGGATTGCTACAAGGCGCCAAAGCTGGGTTCCCTGCAAAACCTAAGCTAAACAAGAAATTCGTGGTTAAAGACCGTAAACCCACCCCCTATAAATGGGTTACGGGCTACAACAACTTTTATGAGTTCACCACAGATAAATATGAAGTGCGCCACTTCGCCAACCAAGGATGGAAGACAGAACCATGGACTCTGCAAATTGGTGGACATGTAGACAAACCGTTGAAACTTGATGTAAATGACCTTTGCAAAGAAATGGGGATAGAAATGCGCGTCTATAGATTTCGATGCGTGGAGGCATGGTCAATGGTAATTCCATGGGATGGATTTCCTCTAAGCAAGCTGATAAAGAAGGCACAACCAACAAGCAAAGCCAAGTATGTCAAGTTCACTACATTCATGGATGAAAAGGCCGCTCCTGGATTCAAACGCTATGATTACTATGATTGGCCCTACACCGAAGGGCTTCGTATCGACGAAGCAAACAACGACCTGACTTTTCTTGCCGTAGGCGTCTACGGTCGCCCTATGCCCAACCAGAATGGCGCGCCTATTCGCCTTGTTGTCCCTTGGAAATATGGATTCAAAAGCATTAAATCTCTGGTCCGCATCGATTTCACGGAAGAACAACCCAAAACATTATGGAACTCAGCTGGCCCAAATGAATACGGGTTCTATTCAAACGTGAATCCAGAAGTGCCTCATCCGCGCTGGAGCCAAGCAACAGAAAGAGTAATTGGGGAAAGTACCTTATCTCCTCGTATCCCCACGCTTAAGTTTAATGGTTATGGTGAACAGGTGGCCAATATGTACAAAGGAATGGATTTGGTAAAATATTTCTAGGGGAAAGAAATCATCCCTCAAACCATTCCAATGAAAGGGTTTTTTCGCTTTGTCGGTTCACGGCGCTTTAGTATACCGTTGATTGTTGGTCCGTTCCTATATCTTTCTTGGGTATTCTATTCTAATCAACATGAAGAATCAAAGAACCTACCAGAGGCAGAAGGAAAGATTGAAACAGAGGAATTTGACACAAGCCTTTTTACTGTGACCGATGAAGAATTTCAACAAGCCACAAGCAAGGCAGATTCAGGAACACAGCAAGATTTAGTTGTCAATCTTCATGAAAAAATCACCGATGACACAGGCAATATCGCAGTTGCATATTTTATCTGTGTTCTGTGCCTCACACCTTTAAAAATACTACTAAGACGCAATAAACTCATTAGTGCCCTTAACCGGCATCGGCGAACAGTAGGACTTGCATGTTTTTTTTACACAATGTTGCATCTGGCAATCTATCTGACAAATGGACTAAAGACACTTTGGGATGAAATTACACGTCTGTATATTGCCGCTGGGTTCTCTGCATTTGCAATTCTGCTGGTCATGGCTCTCACCAGTAACAATTGGACACAACGGAAAATGGGTGGCCGCAAATGGAAGAAACTCCATCGAATCGTCTACATTGCTATTCCCATATTAATCTATCATCGTGCGTTTGCAGGGAAAGTTAGCGCGGAAACAATCAGGGAAACTTTTATATGGTTCTCTCCCGTGATTATTCTGCAGATACTTCGCATCTGGAAGCAAATTAAAGAACAAAAGGCCAGAGCTTAAGCTAATTTACTCATCAGACAAGTTGTGTGTCTGCCACTTGCTTGTTCCAAAATGATAAAACTTGCGATCGGCATCTGAGACATCCAACCAAAGCCAGTCTGATTCACTGGCACTGTACATATATGGATAGACATCGGCATTCGACCAAATCCAACCTAATCCACTTTGATCATAGAACCACACATCTCCAGGTAGATTTCCGACACGATAAAGCCACCCATGATCCAAATGATAAATCCAAGATGTAGTTAAATCCTGATAATAATAACCAAGCCAGGGAAGATAGTTCCAGGAGGTATCCCCAACTAAAGACTTCCCATAATCCCAGGAACTAATGGCAATACTTGTTGAAAAATTGCTGGTAGAATCCTCAAATTGTGGGTTTGTTATCGCATCAACAAAAAGCTCAAGGCTTTGAAAGCTTAAATCACTTAACTCGGTCCATTGCCATGTAGAGCTGGCAATGGTATTATAGTGCGTCGCACTCCCTACAGTACCATTAAAAAATCGCATGGCAAGGAATGTTCCTTGGGCAGGGTTCCCATCAGAAATTTCATGTGCGGCTTCAGTCTTGTAACCACCAATATCATTCTCGTCAAAAACTTGAACGTATTTGCTTCCTTCCTTAAAATGAACTGTGAAGGAAAAAGTCCCATCTCCATAGCCTGTTAAATCCTTTGTATCCCCGATTGAGGTCAGAGAGGTCAACGGAACCCATTCCCCAGCAAAAAGGTTATCCGAAACTGCCTGTGAAAAATAGCCTAGTTGAACAACGGCACCATCCTGATTAACTGAAGCATTCGTCTGGGATAGAACAGATCCGACAGTATCATAAAACTCAGTAAAATCACTTGACCAATTGATAGAAAGTGTACGCGCAGCCCAAGTATATGTGAATGTGAAAACCCCTGTAAAAAAAATGAACAGTATACAGTGCCGACTAAGGACCAATTTATGGGGCGCTAGCATTAACAACAGGAAAATTGTGGGGATGTAGACAAAGAGAAAGAGAATCCCCCCAGTGAGCAACCCTTTTTTCTAGACGCAATTAACTATTGGGAGACGCTCATGCTCCCAAAGCCAAATTTCAACCACCTTTTAGAACCGTGGTCATAAAAAAAGGCGTCCTGCATTGTTGAATGCCGGGCAGAGTAATACAACCAAGATTCTCTCTCGTGTGAATAAATGTTGGGATAAACTAAATCTGAAGTCCAAAACCATTCATCTAAGGCAGATGCGAAATGAATTGATGAATCATTATTGCCAACAGGATAAATCCAGCCATGTGCCAAGCTAAAAACCCAGTTACTGAGATGCTTCTGGTAAAAACCCAGCCATAAACTTAATCGCCATTCCTCATCAATAAATTGAGTTATTTGGTTTGTAGCAAAAAAAGCCTTTAGTGATAAATCTGATTGAATTACAATCGTTTGTTCTACGGATGAAGAATTTACCGATTCCCCTTCCCAACCGGCAAAATAATATCCAAGAGATGGTAACGCTTTAATTTGAGTGTGACTGCCATCAACATAGGATCCAGAGCCAGTGACAGAACCACCATTCGCAGGTTCAGTCTCTAAAAACAGTGTATGGGTAACAGGTTTTGGATGATATAGGGCCTGAATAGCGAGATCTCCAATCACAGTCAGTTTAGCTGGGTTCGCATTAGACTCTGAAAAAATATCACCAGGATCAATGACTGTGATATTTCCTCCGACTCCCGACTGAGAACCAGAATAGTAATAGAGAGAATCCGGTGTTGATTCATCCACGATAATTTCAACCGCTCCTACAACCCCACGGGAATTCGTAACTCCCAAGGTGTATTCGCCAGCAAAAAGGTCAGGGTTTTCTTGTTTGGCAGATGTTGAAAAGAAAAATGGATGAGAGGATGTAGAAATCCCATCTAGAAAAAAACGATAGGTCACACCACGTACAAATCTTAATTCCGGTCGATCTCGAATATCAATAAAGAACCCAGATCCTAAACCGTCCATACGCGTCCCAACAAGGACGCTGTAATCAATATAACCTCCAACGGACCATTCGGAAAAATCAAAACCATCAAGCGGACTGGCAACAAGGGTTACCGAATCTCCAAGAGAATAATTGCCGGACCCTTTCGGCGCCTCTGACTCTTGTTCTTGATTCCCAAATAATTGTACTTTGTAAGACTGCTTTTCAAAAACCGCTTTGTAGGAAAGGTTTTCTTGTAAGGTGACATTGAAGCTTTGTTCGTAGAAAGCAGTGCCTTCATCATCAACCCATTTAACGAAGAAATATCCTGGCGCAGGCTCTGCAGAAAGCACTACTGAAGCATCGTAAAGATGCTCACCATCACCATAAACATTGCCCGCATTGTCAGGTTGGACTGAAAGAGTAACAAGATAGTTGTCTTTGATATTTTTCTCAAAGACACCTGTTACAATTATATCACTACTAACAGTTAAATGTGTTGCAGATGCCTGTGGATTTGCAATTCCGGTTCCAAGCCAGCCAACAAAAAAGTACCCTTCTGCCGGTTCGGCGATGATACTGGCCAACTCACCATATGAGAAAATCCCACCGCCACTAACAACGCCGCCTGCATCTAGGTTCTGGAGTGTTGTAACAGAAAAAAAAGTCTCCTCAAAGACTGCCTGAAGCTCTACATCATTGCGAATAGTTAACGACAATGGATTCTCTGCTATATTCCCTGAAAGACCTTTCCAGTATAAAAAACGATAACCAAGGGAAGGGATTGCAGAAATCGATACGACACTTCCAAACTCAAAACTACCGGCACCAGTCACTATACCGGTAAAAGAAGGACTCACATCTGCCGAAACAGAATAGTTGATGGGTTGGAATGTAGCGGTAAAATTCAGTGGCTCTGTTATGACGAGATTCCGTTGAACTTCTACTCCGGAAAGATCCCCTGACCAGCCCACAAATTCATAACCATTAGAGGGTTCTGCGGTGATTGAGGATAACGCGCCCTCCTCATACAGGCCTAGTCCCTGAATTGATCCAGAGCCAATAACCTCTCCTGAGACAGTGTAAATTGAAGCATTTTCGACCTCTGGATTGGCCACTATTGAAGCAAGAAATACGTTGCCACTATCCTGAAACTCAAGTTGGGAGTCGTCAGCCTGAACTTCGAAGATGATAGGAAACGGCACAGGATTTCCTGGATTACTCCACAGCCAGGAAGGATGGCTCATTGTATTATATCGAGCCCCGCCAATAACAGTAGAAGTGTTGTAGAACCGCATGGCTAACAACCTGCCGAATGCAGGATTGTTCTGCTCTATTGGTGTATTGGCCACAGCCAAAAACTCCCCCGGCCAATCAGGAAAGATACGAACAGAATTTGATCCCACCTCAAATAATGAGGTAAACTGAAAAGTGCCAGGTGCAATATCATTCAAGGTAGAGCTATCACCGATTGTAGTCCCATGAGTTAATGAAACCCATTCCCCGCTAAACAAGTTACTTGGTGTCGCTTGAGTAAAATATCCCAGTTCAATAATCGCACCATCCCCATTGACATCAGTTAACCCTGGGGCCAATGGATCACCATTAATTGTTTTTAGAACCGCATCCCCACTGGTCCATTGTATCTGTAGCCGATTTGTGGCATGAAGTGGGACCGATATAATGAAAAGGAAAAAGAAGAGGGGAATTCCCAAAGCCAAATATGTCTTCTCAACAAACTGCGATGGCTTGTGTTTCTTCATTCTAAAGGGCAACACCAAACTTTCCACACCACCCGATTACGGAACATATCAATACCAACAAGATAAATTCCTAATGTCCAGTTATAATAAAGTTACCACGATCGGTTGTGCTTTGCAAATTGGTTAGAGGAGTTTGACCTTTGATGCATACCTGGTATGCGATGCACCTCGTAGTGTTCATCGGGTAAATCTCGTAAAAACTGGCTAGGTCTTGCTGGCATTCTGCCGCCCCGAATCATGACAACTGATGGATAAGTGAGGTAAAGTTCATCCTGAGCACGGGTCACTGCGACATAAAAAAGGCGGCGCTCTTCCTCAATGTCATCAGCCTCAATTGCTCGCTGCAGAGGAAATGCACCATCCGCCAATCCGATTACAAATACTGCAGGATACTCCAACCCCTTTGCTTGGTGAACTGTAGAGAGGCGGACGGCATCGTCATCAGGTCGAATAGAACGATTACTCGTCTCTGCATTGAGAAGGACAAGTTGTGAAAGCATCTCCGTAATGTCTGTAAATTTTGCAGCAAAGCCAATCAGGCTTTCCAAGTCGTCCATTCGGTTAGACCAATTATCATAAAGCTGACGGATATAGCCAGAATACCAACCCTCCACCGCAGTCCGAACAACTACTTCAGGCGAGTCCTGAACCATCGATTCCCTTATATTGCGCAATGTCTTAACAAAATCAGGCCATTCCTCACGAGCGTCCGCAGCAACTTTCTTTAAAACTTGTTTGGAGCCAAGTGCATTCAACCGATCAACATTCTCCTTTTCTGATACTTCATTGGCCATCTTCAGGATTCGCTCTGCACCTTTGGGACCTACCTTGGGCAATAAGCAAACAAGGCGATTGAATGCCACGATATCTCCGGGGTTACTGGCAAAACGTAATTGAGCAGCCACATCCTTCATATGTGCCTGTTCAAAAAATCTAACTCCACTGGTGATTTGAAAAGGCACTTGATTTCGGGATAACTCCATCTGCAATTCCATCGACTGGTAATGGGCACGGTAAAGAATTGCAATGTCTCCCAGATCATATCCCTCACGACGATGCAACTCCACAATCTTCTGACAAATGAACTGAGCCTGCTGGTCGGTATTCATCGTGGGGACCAATTTTGGAAGTCCCATGCTGGATCGTACAGATTTAAGATCTTTTTGATACCCCGCATTATCAGGTCGACCATCCAGAACGCGGTTAGCAAGGTCTAGAATCTCCGGGGTACTACGATAATTGAGAACGATCTTACGGAGCTTGGCCTCAGGATGCCGCTGGGAAAAAGACATGATATTCTCAAAATCAGCTCCTCGCCAAGTGTAGATGCACTGGGCATCGTCACCAACAGCCATTATCTGATGGTTAATACCTACATGGTCAATGATCGCAGACTGGAGTGCATTGGTGTCCTGATACTCATCGACTAAAATATGCTGAAATCGATCTTTACACCAAGTGGCACATTCAGTGGAGGCATTTAGTAAACGAAGCCAGTATTCAAGAAGGTCATCATAGTCGGTGACCTGTAATTCCAGCTTCTTCTTTGAATAGGCTTTTGAGAATCCAATAACCTGATCTGTTAGTGTCGTAAACTCAGGATATTTCTTGGATAATGTATCCTCAATAGATCCTAGTGTGTTTCTGGCATAGCTGATGATGCTGGAGAGTACTTTGGCTTTGGGATTACCTTTGGTTTTAAAAAACTCCTTATCCATTGCACGCACAACATCTCCAATTAATGAATCAGACTCACCGGCATCCAGAATTGTGTAATTTTTCTCCAATCCGACCTCGTGTCCAAACATCCGCAATGTTCTTTGCCCAATTGAATGAAAAGTACCGCCCCATAACTGATATCGAGGTATCCCCGTGAGATCCTGAACTCGATCCAGCATCTCTCGGGCGGCCTTATTTGTAAATGTAAGTAACATTATGGCCTCCGGAGGTACTCCCTGAGAAAGAAGCCATGCAACACGGTAAGTCAACGTTCTGGTCTTGCCTGACCCAGCGCCTGCCAGGACCAAGACTGGCCCAGGCGAAGAAGTAACCGCAGCATACTGATCTTCATTCAGCTCCGCTTGGAAATCTATAGGTAAAAGAGAATTATCCTCAAGATCATCAGAAAAAAGTTCGCTCATTGACATAAGCTGAAGAGACAAAAGGAAACCCTTGCCGGGCAAAAGAAAAAAATAGCAAAAGTGGGAAAGATTTCAATGGAGGAGAACAAGGCTATCCCGGTGAACAATCTCGCCCTTTCCAACGCTTGGAAACTTTTTCTGTACAATAGTATTATCCATCCCCATCAATTCGCGAACCTCAGAACTGGAAAACTGACAAATACCACGGGCAAAAGCATTTCCATCCGGTCCGGAGATATAAACCATAGCCCCTCGATCGAATAATTCCTGTAGATCAATAATCCCCTTCGCCAAAAGGCTTCCACCTTGCGATAGTACAGCTTCACGCGCACCAGCATCAACAATTAGCATCCCTTGAGGTTTTTGAAAAAAAGCTAACCAACGCTTGCGAGATTTTAGATCATCAGTCGCAGGCACAAAAAATGTTCCAGGATTTTGTCCGGCAAGCAGACAATCCAAGTTCTCAGGATTACGTCCATCGATAATGAAAACACCACAACCAGAATGACAAGCAACCTTAGCGGCCTCAATCTTGCTAATCATACCGCCGACAGCGGTAACACTCCGCGTCCCTCCTGCCATTGCTTCAATTGATGGAGTAATATTTTCAACGACCGACACCAAATTCCCACTACCTTCAAAGTCAATGAGCCCCATAACAGTCGTAAGAATTACCAACCTCTCTGCTTTAACCAACGAAGCAACAAGCGCAGATAAGACATCATTATCACCGAACTTGATCTCCTCGTTGCTCACTGTGTCATTTTCATTAATAATAGGCACCACTCCATGCGAAAGAAGTTTATCTAACGTGGCTCGAACACCCAAATGTCTTTCTCTGGAACGTAAATCCTCGCGCGTTAAAAGCACTTGGGCAATCTTTAGCCCATGTTGGGAAAAAGCACGCTGCCAAATCTCGATCAGCTGGGACTGGCCAACTGCGGCACAAGCCTGTAAGGTAGCCATATCTGCAGGGCGTTGGTCAAACCCAAGTAACCCCATACCCAACCCTACTGCTCCAGAACTCACAAGAAGAGGCTCGTAACCCTCTCGCTTCCATTTAGCAACCTTCTGACAAAGCTGATCAATCCGCTGTTCGTTTAAACGGCCTACGTCCAAAGAAATTACACCCGTACCCAATTTGAGTACCACTCTCTTGGGCTCTTCCCCGGACATCTTATTTTATTTGATGGTACAATCCTCCCCTTCAACCGTTTTGAAAGAAACCACAAAGGATTTAGGTTAGACAATTGTCAGTTCCTTTTCCTTTTCGGAAAGATGGGTATTAATTTGAGTGATATATTTATCTGTTTCACCCTGGATATCCTTTTCATTACGTTTGGAATCGTCTTCAGAAATCTCGCCGTCCTTGTGAAGTAACTTGTTAGCATCCATGGCATCACGTCTAGCCGAGCGCACGCGAACACGGCCATCTTCAGCCATTTTCTGGGCAACCTTGGCAAGTTCATTGCGACGTTCTCCACTTAACTCAGGGATTGGCAGACGAACAATCCCACTATCCGTTACAGGGTTTATTCCTAAGTTGGCAGATTGGATGGCCTTTTCTATATCTTTGACTACGCTCTTATCCCAAGGCTGAATCACTATAGTTCTTGGGTCTGGTGACGAGATTGCAGCGATATCTCGCAGAGGCATTGATGATCCATATGATTCAACAAATATAGTCATATTTTCAACCATTGCCGGAGAAGCTTTTCCGGTGTGAAGATTGGTAAATTCATGGAGGACATGGTCTACTGCCTTCCCCATGTCAGCAGAAAGTTTATCAAAGATAGAATCAGAATCCATAGCGTATCAGGTGGTAAAGAATTTAGAAAAATTTGAACGGATAACAGCGAAAGGAGAGCTTAAAAATACAATAGTCAGTGTTTTGCATGAGGGTCAATCAAGTAACAAAAGTCACCGAATCAGTGTTCCGATGCTCTCACCACGGACGGCGCGCAGGATACTACCCGGTTCCTGCATATTGAAAACCAGAATTGGAATCTCACTATCCATACAAAGGGAAAAAGCAGTAGAATCCATTATGTTAAGACGTTTTTCCAAAGCCTCCATGTAAGGAATTTCATCAAATTTGACTGCATCAGGAAATAGTTCCGGATCCTTATCGTAGACTCCGTCAACCTTGGTTGCCTTGAGAATAATATCCGCATCAATTTCACTGCCTCGCAAAGCCGCAGTGGTATCAGTGGAAAAAAATGGGTTGCCGGTTCCAGCAACGAATATCACAACGCGCCCCTTCTCCAGATGGCGGACTGCACGTCGCTGAATGAAAGGTTCAGCCAATTTATCCATCGGAATTGCAGTCTGCACCCGTACAACCACCCCCATTTTTTCAAGACAATCCATCACAGCCAGACCGTTAATTACAGTAGCCAGCATTCCCATTGAATCGCCCGTAGTTCGATCGACACCATGATTTTGTGCACCCTTTAGCCCACGAAATATATTTCCACCGCCGAGCACGACACCCACCTGAACCCCCATTGCCTGAAGAGACTTGATTTCCATACAAACCTTTTCAAGTACTTCCGAACAAATAGGATCCCCGGTGTGAGGGTTGCGAAGAACTTCGCCACTGAGTTTAAGTACAATCCGGCTATATTTTCCGGTCCCAATTTCACCTGAAGGATTTTCCATTAAGTTTGTTGATTTGAATTAAAATCATTGAACCGTCAACTCCACGAATGCCAAAGAGTGATTTTTTCCGTTTCCAAACTTGACGCGAGACGGAGTGTTCGCATCCAATGAAGAGGAATTAATTAGTAATTAATAGTCCGGTGGTGTAATGGTAGCACCGCTGATTTTGGTTCAGCTAGTCGGGGTTCGAGTCCCTGCCGGACTGCCATTTTTGAGAAGTCTCTAAAAACCAGGGACTTTCAAAGTATGCAATTGGGATCGTGTTGCCAAAGCCCGATCAACATAACCCATACATTCCTCCAAAATCAGTCTCTGCTTTAGAATTTCAATCCCCTCGCGCGAGGATTCCCGATAAACCTGCAACGCCTCAGAATAGGATGTATCCAGCTCTCTGGCCACTTGCTTCGCTATCTTCTCGTACTTCTTCTGCGTCTTGTAATCCACCATGGCCAAGGCCTTCTTGAAAGGCAAATTGTTTACTTTTCCTGTCTCCAATCCCTTGCGAATATTTGCTTCAATGGCCCCAGCCCGCTCCCGGTCCCGAACCGCCTTCTCTTTAAGATAAGCCTCTGCACGGTCAATATCCACTTTGGGCCACTGCCCTCCACGAGGGGCGCGTGTAAATGACTGGCCACCAGCACCGGATCGTGGAGAACCGGGGAAATTCTTGTCAAGAAAGCCCCAAAGGTCCTGCCAGCCCTCAGAAACTTCTTCTAAATCCTTTTTAAGGTAGGCGACACGCAGATTGTTGAAATCTCTCTGGAAACTGCCAAGAAATCCTCGGATCCCCTGTTTTTCACGTAATACAGATTCCATATCCCGTGTTGCAAATGCGCGGTTCAAGCGCTGAACGCTATCCTCAAAGAATTTCTGGTGCTTAGTCACAAGTTCTCCCTCCTGTTGAAAATCAAACCAATTCATATGCCTCCACTTTATTCCATTAATGCGAAGGGCCACCCGGCGAGTTTGAGCATAACGAGTATTTTGGGCGACCCAGTCAGGAACTGCATCTCTAAAGACATAGGTGGCCACACCAACAACCTGATTTTTCGCATTTAAAACAGGGCCTCCACTGTTCCCCGGTATAAAAGCAGCAGACACTTCAATCCGGTCCGGTCCAACTGCGAGGATTTTACCACGTGAATGTGTTACCATTCGAGCCCCGCCGCTATTGCCCAGGACAATAATGGGTTCCCCAAAGTGTGCGTTTGAAGCAACCGAAAGGCCATTTCTGGCTCGGACAGGGATTCGAACCAAATCACGACCGTCGTCGGCCACTTGAATAAAAGGGGTTAATGGCAACTGTTCACCCTGGACATCTATCGCCTTAATCTCTTTGGCCCCCGCCAAAACATGAGCATTGGTCATCAGGAAACAATATTCTCTATCCTCTACCAAGAACCCCGAGCCCTGCCCCGAATCAGTCTCAATAATGTAAACTGATTTTTCCCAATCCTGTCCTGAAAGAGCTAATGGAAAAATTGGAAATAAAAGGCAGCAAAAATATTTGATTACCCAACAGCGAAATATAACCATAAGATTTGTAATTAAGAGGCAGTGCGGGTTGAACATTTTCTACGATACATCAAGAGGCACCAAAGCGCCAAAACAAATTTGAAAGGGCGGAACTTCGCTGGACGATTTCTACAAATTCGCAAATATTCTCTTGGCCATTGCTCCAGGCCATACTTTCGCGTTATGTGCCCCCAGCGCTCCAAGAAAATTTGCGCATTTCGGCTTTCATGTAATTTTCTTCCAGGGGATTGACTGACATGATGGAATATCTGGCTTTCATTAGCAACATAATGCCGAAATCCCTTCTCCCCCAAACGCATGCATAAATCAACATCCTCAAAACCATTGCGAAAGGAGATATCAAATCCATCATGAGCCATAAATACATCACGGCGAATCACAAAACAAGCCGCAGTAACAGCACGCCACTCTGTAAAAATCTCTTTCGAGACATTTCTAAATTTATGTCCCGCATGCCGAGGATATCCCTCCAAGTCAAAAAACATACCTGCATGGTCCACTAAGTCAGTGGCAGGATTTCGTTGCACACATCCTACTATTCCTGCATCAGGCAATGATTGCAAACCATGCAACATTGGACCCAACCATTCTTTTGACAGCACAAGATCGTTATTCAGAAAGCAAACAAACTCACCAGTGGTCATCGACGCGCCCAAATTAGCAGAAGAGGCATATCCAATATTGACCGGATTATGCATAATCCTGATTCCAGGAAACTCCAATTCAGTCAAATATTCTCGTGTTCCATCATTGCTAGCATCATTAACTAATAATAATTCCAGTCCATAGAAGGAAAATTCTCTCAAGGAATCCAGAAACCCTTTAGTGAACTCCAAGCCATTGTATGCAGGGAGGACCAGCGAAACTGACCCGGGAGCGATAGGAGCGTCATCTGCCATATTTCAAAAGCTTAATCTAGACTGAGAAGGTTTTCACTTGGCATGTGCAAAAAAGGCAATACGCAATTCGCGATAATTATTTCTGAAATATCATAACAGTAATAATGGCACCTCTACCAAAAGTCAGCTTATGCGTTCCCACATTCAACGGAACAAAATTCCTTCCGGAGACACTGGAATCCATAGAGCAACAGGATTATCCTAATCTTGAGATTATATTTTGTGATGATTGCTCAACAGATCAGACTGTTGCGATCGTAAACGAATTCATTAATACGCAACCAGTCGCTTCATGTAGAGTAATAGAGTCTAACATAAGACAAGGGCTTCCCAGTAACTGGAATTTCTGCATAAAGGAATCAACCGGGGATTATATCAAGTTCCTGTTCCAAGATGATTGCCTGCATCCAGACTGTATCAGTAAGATGGTGAAACAGTTGAATGCGCACTCGAATGCAGGCATTGCTTTCTGTAAAAGAGATATAATCAATCACTTGAAGCCAAAATCAAGTGAAGGATATCTTTCACAGATTAAAAATGTTCACCTCGGATGGACAAATTTATCTGGGATTCAAAGTGGGCAAGAACTTTTGAGAGACGCTAGGTTATGGGAAACCCCGCTAAACAAAATTGGTGAACCGACTGCAGTGCTAATCTCACGAAAAGCAATTGATCGGATTGGGCATTTTGACACGCAATTCTCCCAACTTGCAGACCTAGATCTTTGGTTGCGGATTCTACAGTATTTCGATGTAATCTTTGTAGACGAAGTACTCTGTAAATTTCGGATTCACGACCTACAACAATCACAGGTCAATATTTTTGATCAGGACAATGAAGTCGAAAGATTTCAACTTCTACAAAAAATAATCAGTGGTAATGAATACGAAACCCTTTCTACGGAAGTGCGTAGAGTTGCTGGATTGACTTTAAATCAGGCGATTTCTCAGGAACTACATTCCCGTGCTGAACTGGAAAAACATAATGTCAATTTAACTAAAGAGATTTCCTCTAAAATTGATAATATTGATAATATTGAAAAGGAATTAGCAAAAAAATCAGGGCATATTGTTGAAATAAATGAGGATATTCAACGGAAAGAGAATCATATTAATGAGCTGCAAGCTGAACTGGTTAATAGAAACAACCAAGTAAGTGAGCTTTCAGTTGAACTACATCAACTTTGGGAAGAAAAAAATACATGGCTGGATCGCTATAAAAAAGCACATGCAGCCTTGAAGGGGTTCCAAAGCACGTGGTACTGGAAAGCCCGCACAATGCTTTCCGCAATGCTGGGGGAAGACAGCAAATCCCTGGAAGAAAATGCGTCTCGGAAGTCCATTGTCACTCGCTGTTCTACGAAACAAGTGGAGGTGTGCACTGCAGAAAATGAAAAGGTCTCAATGGAAGAACCTGCAAGGCTCCTACTCGAGCAATTTCTCGCAGAAGACAGAAAGTTGGCATTCCCAGTTTCATCTTCACCCCGAGTCAGTATAATACTTGTTTTATATAACCGAGCAGATCTGACTCTACAGTGCTTGCAATCTCTAGTCGCCCAACCCTTCAAAAATTTTGAGATAATCATCATAGATAATGAATCTACAGATGAAACTCCGAAGCTCTTCAATCGATTCACAGGCAATGTTAGAGTCGTAGTCAATAATGAGAACAAAGGATTCCTCCACGCATGTAACCAAGGTGCCAAGTATGCCATTGGCCAATATCTCCTGTTTCTTAATAATGATACTATTGTAATTGGGAATAGTATTGGGCTGGGAGTTCAAACTCTCGATAAAGAGAAGGATGCAGGTGCAGTTGGCGGGCGACTCGTCCTGCCTGGAGGACGATTACAAGAAGCAGGCAGCTTTATTGACCGCAACGGTTCTTGCCACGGTTACGGACGTAACGCATTTCCAAGCAGCTTCGAATTCATGTTCCAACGTGATGTGGATTACTGCTCAGGAGCATTTCTTATGACTCCAAGAAGCCTCCATTGTTCACTCCAGGGTTTTGATTCAAATTACCAACCAGCCTATTTTGAGGAGGTTGATTACTGCGTCCGAGTCTGGAAGGCAGGTTACCGAGTGATATATGATCCGCGCATCTCAATCCTACACCATGAGTTTGCTTCCTCAGCAAACCGTGCAGACGCAATCAAACTTCAGAAAACAAATAGACAAAAATTTGTGGTTACCCACAAGGACTGGCTTGCAGGTAAGCTAGCATTTTCTGGAACAAATTCCATCGCACATAGGCATAGAGAAATACCTAAACTCAAGATTCTCTTTCTCGAAGACAAGATCCCGCATCAACACCTTGGCTCAGGATTCACACGATCCCATTGCATGCTTCTGCGGTTACTGGATCTGGGAGTTTTCGTCACAATTTATCCAACTAATTATCCTGATGAACCATGGGATGAAGTATATAGTGACATTCCACGGACCGTTGAAGTTGCAACCGGACTTGGACGGGAAAATTTGAAGCGATTCCTAACCGAAAGAGCCAGTTACTACGATATCATACTGGCTAGCCGACCTCATAACCTTGAAGCAGTAAGGAAAATCCAGAAGGGAAAACCCTCGGTTCTCGCCAACACAAAGCTCATCTATGATGCAGAAGCCCTATACTGCTTGAGGGATTTCACGGAGGCAGCCTTAAAAGGACGCCCAATCACCCCGGAACGTCAGCGGATTCAGATTCAGGACGAAATCGAACTCACCGAAGACTGTGACGCCGTCATCTCCGTCTCAGCGCTGGAAACTAGAAAGTTCAGGGAGCACGGTGTGAAAAACATCCATACAATAGGGTTCTGCATCGGCAACAATCTGGGATCGGCATCTTTTTCAGAACGTCAGGATATCCTGTTTGTGGGTTCCGTGCATTTGATGAAATCTCCCAATGCAGATTCCATCCAATGGTTCAGCAAAGAAGTTTTTCCCCGGATTCAACAATCCCTTCAGGCAAGCTGCAAATTCCTCATCGCGGGCACCAACCTTGTTCCGGAACTAAAAATCAAAGTGGCGGCATTAGACAACCCCGACATCAAGTTCATGGGGGAACTCCCAGACCTTGCGCCCCTCTATAACCAGGCAAGAATCTTCGTAGCACCCACAAGGTACGCCGCAGGCATTCCGCAGAAGGTCTGCGAAGCGGCAGCTTCGGGCATCCCAGTTGTATCCACAAGCCTGATTGCCCAACAGCTGGATTGGACGGCTGGAGAGGATCTCCTCGTGGCCGACTCAGCCAATGCACTGGCCGAAGAATGCGTGCGGCTCTACACGGACTCGGCCCTTTGGGAGCGTATCCGGGCCAATTCAGCCTCCAAGGTGATCAAGGACTGCTCCCCTGAAGTGTTTGACGCACGCCTGGCTGGCTTGCTGGAGTCGGTGGGCTATATACAGGCTACCAGTTGAAGGGGCCCGTGACCTCATGATGCATATTTCTCCCATGCGGGATATAGTGACAAACATATGACTTACGAGTAAGTTCAGGGTTAACCACTGCATCACCACCATGAATTAACTGCCCATGCCACAGCAATATGTCTCCTTTGCGGGCAAGGAACTGTTCCCTCTTGTACTGCTTGGCAATCTGATTCAACCAACCGTAATAGACTTTAGTTTCAGAAGGATCGCAGGTCCGGAGATTAGTCTGGGGATAATTGTTAAATTTAGGATATAGGTGCTCCTTATGGGACCCAGGATAGTAAACCAAGGGACCACTGTCAGGATGAATATCTTCACAAGCCAGCCATGCACCAATCAGATAGTTCTTCGGGTGGACATGAAAAACGCATGTGTCTTGATGAAGTTCCTGGCGACTACCATACATAAAGTTGATCGTATATTGGGGTAATGCACCTTCACCAAAAACCATGGAGCACCAATTCCTGATAGTCTCCGACTCAAAAATTGCCTTAGATGCAGATGAAAAACGGTTAAACCCATGAACACGCCAAGTGGAATGATCCCGGAGTTGCCGCCTACGCTCTTGTGAAAGTGCTAGCAAATCTTTATGGGAAGCTCCCAAGGAACCATCAGGCGATATACTGACCTCTTCTATCTGTAATTCATTAAACGGAGTTTCCGCATCCCAAAGCGCTTCCAAATCAGCGACCATACTATCAATTAAATCAATTTCAATTGCTCCTTTTAATATAATATACCCATCGTCCACCCATTTTCCGAGTGATTGAATTTGGTATTCTGACAAACCCTCTCTCCTAGAAAGAATCTCGTGGGCGTCCTGCCTATCATACCAAGGCATCTCTAAGGAAACATCATTCCAAATCTTCATAAATATTCTTCCAATTAAAGGCTTTCCGCTGGTATAGGCGGTGCAATTCGGCCCTTGTTCCAGAGTTTCTTTGATACCCCTCGATAGATAGCAAGCAATATACGGTCAAATAATCCGGCCTTCTTTTTGCGAGCCATAAGTGCTGAATCTTTCCAAAAGTGACTGCCATCCGCATATTCTCTATCTGGATTAAACAGAGTTGATGCCTCGAGCACCTCCATTCCTCCATATTTACCAATGGCAGCCATTCCATCGCGATAAAAACGATAGCAATCAACAGGATAGCGATGCTCAAATCCAGAGGAAGGAGAAATTAGACAGCACAATCCAGAATCCTTGAGAACTCTGGAAATCTCCAACATTGTCAGCCAAAAGAACTCAGTATGCTCAAAAGCTTGCCCGGAGATTACCACATCAAAACTACAAGCGTTCAGTTCGTCCCAATAATATGGTTCATGCGGAATAAAATCTACATTTAGACCCGAATCAATATCTAGGCCGATATATGTCCATCCCTCTCTCTCAAATAATGGCTTGAACGTCCCATTAACATCCTGACTTCCGACATCAAGAATCCTCATTGGGCGACCTTGAAACTCCGCAAGATGTATCTTGCAAAAACGTTCCATAATTTCATAGCAAAGTTGGTGCATGGAATTTAAGATGTGTCCTTGTCTTCTTCAGGAAGTGATTTTGCAAATTTTAGAAAAGCTACCACATTTTCAGAACTCAAAGCACCAACGGACAACCTTATTGTCTCATCTGGCCAGTTCCACCATTGTACCTCCAATAGTTCGTCAATGATATCAGGGGAGAAACGGAACTGGATCAATTCTGCCGGATTTCCTGCAACAATCGCATATGGGGGAACATCCCTCGCGACTACTGCACCTGCACCAATTACTGCGCCATTCTCGACATTAACCCCAGAAAGAATCTTTGCACCTGTACCGATCCACACATCATTGCCAATTCTTGTCGGACCTTTAGTGCCTGGCAATCCATCCTCCCACGCTCCCTTTAAACCCATCGCAATTCGAAGAGGGAAAGTCGTAACCCAGTTATGAAAATGCTCCCCACCTCCAAAAATTTGGACTTGTTGTGAAATGCTACAAAAACTGCCTATCGATATCCGTTCATCATCGCTCCACATTTTAAATTCAGGAAAGCCATATGTAAAACGACCCACAGAGACCCTGGAATCATCAATATTAAGGGGTACAAACTTTGGGAACTTATCTTTCATCAAAATTTTCTTTAGATGCCGAACAAGAACTATTCAATGGCATCCGAACAACTGCAAAATCTCCTTCGCCTGACTCCACCTCCCAAAGTTGTGCATCATGGATCAGATGATGTTGAACATGAGACTCAATAGCACCAGTTGCTATGGCACAGCTAAATGAGTAGAGTCCACCTTGAAGAAATGGAAGCCGAAATCTTATTTTGACCAGTAATTCAGAGTCACCGTTGAAACTCTTGGGGTAAACCCACGTTACCATTTCTCCAATAATAATAATCCCTTTGATATTTCGGAGATGAAATCCAAGAAGTGGAGAGTCAATTAGATCATCAAATCGAAGTCGGATGGACAATTCAATCTCTTCCCCAGTCAAAAACTCCTCTGAATCCATACGAACACTTAAAATCTCAACCTTCGCCTTTGTAAACAACTCGTCATTCCATGCTCCTGGGCAAACAACAACCTTGCACCCTTTCGGTTCTAAGAGAGTACTAGTTGTACTTTGTAATTTATTTTTCTGATTACTATTACGATTATTTTCTGTATAATAATCAGAAAGGTAATTCTCACAAAGGGTTTTCACTGGACCGGCAAAACGCACCTTCCCGTTTTCCAGCCATAAACCGCGGTCGCAGATTTGCTGAAGACTTGCGAGATCATGAGTGACTAGAACCAAAGTTCCCCTCGTGCAAAAATTAGTAAGAAACCGAATGCACTTTTGCATGAAAAAGAAATCGCCGACTGCAAACGCCTCATCGATTAATAGGATGTCTGCGTCTAAATGAGCAATAACGGCAAAAGCCAACCTCAGTTGCATACCACTTGAATAGGTACGTACAGGTTGATCTAGAAAATCACCAATTTCAGCAAATTTGATAATTTGGTCCAATCGATCTTCAATCTGAATATAAGTCAGCCCATGAAGGGCTCCATTGACGAAAATATTTTCTCGTCCCGTAAAATCAGGATTAAACCCACTTCCCAGCTCTAATAGGGCTGCAACTCGACCGGAAACATTAGAACTTCCGCTGGAAGCTTGTAAAGTACCAGAGAGAATTTGTAGGAGAGTACTTTTCCCGGAACCATTCTTACCAATAATTCCAAATGACTCCCCTTTAAGAATACTGAAAGAGACATTGTCCAAGGCAAGATAACCTTCATTGCTCCCATGCAACCCTGACAAACTCGACCAAACCTTAGAAAAACCCAGTTTACCCTGAGTTTTTTGAGGATAAACCTTTGTAAGCCCTTTTCCTGACAATGCAATATGGCTGGAATTCATCTGCAATTAGTATAGCTTTTGAGATGGTATTGCCTTGTAATAACAAGGGTCCTTGATACGAAAGTCTTCAAAATCCCTAGTGAGGTGGATGTTGTAAAATGGATCATTTTCAATTTCTTTTAACCATCTTTTCCGCAAAAGATTAAATTCATTAGAAAAACGTTCTATATCATCTGAGGATTCTTCACTGCCACGGGTTTTAGATTCATGGTGAATCAATTGGACGTAAGGCAGGTATACGTTCCAATATCCAGCAGAGTGTAGCTTTAGGCAAAAATCCACATCGTTGTAATTGTGAGAAAAGCACTCATCGAACCCTCCCACTTCAGAGAACACATCCTTTCTGCACATCATACAGGCTGTACAAATGCTAAGAAAGTTACCTGTAAGACGTGCCCGGTTGAAGTAGTCCATATGCTCAAGAGACGAGCCTCGGTATGCATGAGATGCGGCACCACCCAATCCCAGCAAAACACCCGCATGCTGGATCGTCTGGTCTGGATACATCAATAGCCCGCCAACAGCGCCAACGCGAGGTTTCTGCGCATATTCCATCAATGCGGACAGCCAATCGGTAGAAAGGACTTCGGTATCATTGTTCAGAAACACGAGGTATTTACCCGCACATTCAGGAACAACATCGTTGTGCAACCTTGCATAGTTGAAAGGGTGACTCCAAGAGAGCAAGGTCATCTGGGAACCGAACACCTCGCTCCACTTGTCTAGAACCCTTTTAGTGGAAGGATCGCTGCTCACATTGTCCACGAGCACCAATTCACAATCTTCGGGTAGTTCAGAACTATTTATCGACTGTAAGCAACGGTCCAGCACATCTGCCTGATCCCGAAACGGGATGAGAATGCTGACCCTTCCCGGAGCAACTAAATTATAGCGCACTTCATAGCACCCAGGCGCCCGAGGTGCCGCACGGACAATGCCTGGTTCCCCCCTTCGTTCTATCGCCTCACTAATCGCTCGAATCGCAGCATCTTTAGCATAAGGCTTTGCTTCGCTTCCTTCTTTCGCTGTGGAGCCAGAATGAATCCTCCAGTAATAAAGTATGTCTGATACATGCCCAATCGCATTTGTCTTCTCGGTGAGTCTCAATACCAAGTCCCAGTCTTGAGATCCTTCGTATCTCTCGCGGAAACCGCCAACCTTGTCGATGAAGGAACGACGAAACACCTGCAGGTGGCAGGTGTACATGATGGAGTTAAAGTAGTCTGGACTCCAATCGGGTTTAAAAAATGGCCGACAAAGCTTCTCCTTATCATCCAAGTTTGTCTCGTCGGAATATACGAAATCATGTTCCGGGTGACAGGAAAGATGCTCTGCTATTCTGTACAAGGCATGCGGGGGATAGATATCATCTTGGTCTAAAAGGGCGATGAAATCTCCATCCGCTGTGCCCAGAGCCTGATTCGAAGCATGAGAGATATGACAGCGCACACCACCCTGTCCCACCTTAATTCGATCATCCAGCTTGGAGTATGCTTCGAGCAAACGTTGCACCTTTACAGCCTGTGGACCATCCAACCAGACGCACAACTGCCAATTTGGATACACTTGATTCAACACTGACTCCAATGCCGCTGCCAAAAAAGTAGGCTCGGGATGGCACACAGGAAGTAGAATACTAAAAAGTGGATTTGAGGGAAACGCCTCCCATTCTCTGGACATCTCACGGAGTTGCCAGGGACGAGGATGATTTCTCCATAGCCACCTTTGAAAATCATAGTCACTGCTCGCAGGCACACCCTCATCCTCTAGCAATGTTATAGCACCTCCCATCCGAAAGAAGCGCCTACACCGACCACATGCCTCTCGCAAAAAAGCACCTCGCAACCAACGGACTACCAACTGTCGGCACAACCTTACGCCAACACGATGATATAAGCAAAATGCCCAGATCAGTCGTCTCCAAACTCTCATTGCTTTGCCCAAACGCCGAAGTACTCGAACTCATTCATAGAGGCAGTAACCTCGTAAACAACCCGGGCGCGTATACCAAGATAGACAAATGCAGAATCGAGGAATACCCTGAAAGATTGAGAGGTCCAGACATGTAAATGCTCTCTTCTGGCATGATAATTCCGTAGGTGTTCCCTGATAACCTCCTCCTCCTGACCGATAAGTTCCTTATGGATGTATGTAACAATGTCCCTGTAAGCCTCTTCAGATACCTCCACTACATCTTCATTGTAGGCTTTTACCAATGAGGCAAGTGATGTCAATGGGCGTTCGCAGTCAAAAGTGTAGTTCTTGTCGGGAGCAGCGATCACACACATTCCACCCTTACGCAGAACCCGAAACAGTTCTTCAAGAACCCTTAAAGGATTTACCACATGTTCAATAACGTGGTTGAAAATCAGGAAATCAAAAACTCCGTCAGGAAACCGTTGTAAACCGTCTTGATCGACATCAATAAAGTAATCAGGCTGGACAAGTTTAGAGCAGTCTACTTCTGGAAATAGTTTTTGCGCTTCAACCATGCTGTATCGATCACAATATGATACATCACAAGATTCGGGCAATTCGGCAGGATGCTCAAAGGCCCCGATCTCCAAGCCCTTGCCTGAAAGCAATGAGTAACCTTCTGACCGTTTATCTAAAAACCGCACTTAATTAAGAAAATTGATAAAGTACCCTGACTTAAACAACAAAGGGCGGTATACACCGCCCTTTGACAAAATATAATGTAAATTAGTTAGTCGCTTGGCGCTTCTAGTTGTACTGAATTTGTATAAACTCCATACCCAGCAAAACCACCATCAATAATTGTGGGCAAATCGACAAGAAGGCCCGCTTCAGCATCTTGCAATCCAACACCACTGAAAGAAGTAGTATAAATTGCATAATCACCATTATTTAAAGATTGAGATGGATCCGGGTCGGAAGACGCATACTGGGTTTTCCAATTGTCATTATTATTTATTACAACACCAAGCTTCTCGAGTTTGAGAAATGGGTCTTGTATGTATATATCCTTGCCAGTAGCGAGCTTCATGTAGGGTCCCAATCCGCGTACAACAAAATTCTTGGACTCACCCGGAGCACCTCGGATAACAAATCCACCGACAAGATCCTCGAAATCGCCTGAACCCACATACCCTCGAGTGGAGATATTGACAATGCGGTTGCCGTTAGCATTCCCTGACTCAGTCAAATCAACATCGTCAATTGCCACTTGTGCGACTCCAGTTGTTCCTCCAACACCGGTAACGACTGCAGTGTAGATACCCCATCCAGCGTATGCAGAAGTTCCTGCCATAACAGTGGCTTCCTCCTCGCTCCATATTGGCAAATCCATAAGGACTCCTGCTTCGTTATCTTGAAGCCCTACTCCAGCAAAAGCACTTGTATAGGCGGCATAAGTAGAATCCTGAAGTATTGCTGGGTCTGGATCAGTTGATGATTTCTGGACCTTCCAATTGTCATTGGAAGCAATAACTTCATCCTTGAAATTCCTCACCTCTAACTGAGGGTCCGACAAGAGTAGTGAAGAATCAATGGCATTGCTCATGTATGGGCCGAGACCACGAATAACAACACGAATTGTTGTTCCAGGTTTACCACGAACGACAAAGCCGCCAACGAGAGATTCATCATCACTGCTACCCACCTTGCCTCGAGTGGAAATGTTAATAATTCTCAATCCAGTACCAGTCTCGGTAATATCAGGATCATCAATCGCAACTTGACCTATCCCACCAGAAGACGGAGTGGATGTAGGCGCATCAGGAAGAGAAGAGGTATCGGGCGTGGAAGTAGGCGCATCGGAAGGGGTTTCGGTTGGTGCAGTTCCAATGTCACTTATGCTAGGTAGAAAAATAACCTGTGTTGAGCTGGCAGTGTAACCTGAACCCCCGGCACTAACACTAACGCCGGTAACAGCACCATCTGATACAGTTGCGCTAGCCGCAGCACTAGTTCCACCACCAGCGTCCATTATGAAAATTGTAGGTGCAGAGGTATATCCAGTGCCCCCGCTGCTAACAGAAATGGCTGTGATTGCTCCATCTGAAACGGAAACAGTGGCAGCTGCTCCTCCTGCGGCATTTGCATTTGCTGCGAGAATTGCCAAGAGTCCAAACAGGCTAAGGATTGAAATAATTTTCTTCATCGAACGTTGGGTGGGTGAATATAATTTTATATCAGTTGACGCCTACATGGCTTGATCGTGGATGTCATTAAAAGAAGTTTTTGGGGCAATGCGATTAAGGAACCGTAACAAACATGAAACAATCCTAGATTCTCAAGTAGTGGGTCTTCAAGTCTAAACATAATTAAATAAGGGATAGGATGACGCAATAATGTAAAACGGGAATTTACTTGAAGATTCAAGATGGGGCGATTGCATACTTCACCCCCATCCATAATAGGCATTAAGAGGATTCCATGCCTTGAACTTTCGTGATCAATCAAGTCTCCATCATTACAAGGACCAAGGATCGACCGGTTCTCCTGAAGCGTGCAATCGAATCGGTTTTAAATCAGACATACACAGATTGGTTGCATGTTATTGTTAATGATGGCGGTGAAAAAGAAGCGGTTGAATCAATTTTGGAACCCTTCCGGGACCGCTACAGGGATCGACTACAAATTTTACACCACGACGAATCCTTGGGTATGCAGGAAGCGTCCAATGCAGGCATCAAAAATTCAAATGGCGAATTTATAGTCATCCATGATGATGATGACAGTTGGTCGCCGGGATTCCTGAATGCTTGCCTGAGTTTTCTGGAGGCTGAAGGATCTGAGAGTACCTATCAGGGTGTCATTACAAGAACGGAAAGAATTTATGAGGAAATT
>JABJCN010000027.1 GCA_018668635.1 Opitutia bacterium | reverse complement strand
AAATATATTTCCAAAGTTCCTGAATTTAAACTTGCAAAGTGAAAATCATTTCCCAATGTTAGCCACACTCTTCAAATAAATCCCCTCGAAAATCCCCCTTTTTCGAAACACCCAACCCTACGAAATTTTTAATTTGGGATATAACTATCCCATCCTCACCAATCCTCATTGTCTCATCAAGGCGCCCGGAATCCTTGCCCAGGATTCCGGGCTTTTTTTTATCAATTTGATTGAAGGGTTTACGGTTTCCTTGGGTTTTCCCATCTGAATCAGATAATATTAGCCCCATAAAGGGATCCTTCTAAGAACTGAGTTTATCGACAATACTATCCACGTCGAAGACACACCCACCCCAGGTTCCACCGCTTGCATTCTGCAAGGCAGCCCATAGTCGTGAGTCTTCCGGCAGTTGTGAATCTGGTTTCAAATTTTCTATTGATGATCGTGATGCCAGTATATCAATGCCCTCAAGAGGACTAAAGCGTTTTTCGTTTTCTCCAATGAGATCAATGGACCCTTCCAGTTTGTTGCGGTCGATGATGACTTGAATAGTGTCCCCGTCACGTACTTTACCGATTGGTCCACCACTCAGTGCCTCTGGACCGACATGTCCCACACATGCCCCGGTGCTCACTCCTGAAAAACGGGCATCGGTTAAGAGTGTTATGTCTTTTCCCCAGGAGATGTATTTCAAGGCGAGAGTCAGTTGAGCAGTCTCTTCCATACCTGTCCCCATTGGACCTCGGCTACATAGGATTACAATATCCCCTGGTTTTACAGGATGATCTGTCTGCCCCTTGATGGCCTTTATGGCATCCGGTTCATTTGTAAATATTCGGGCGGGTCCAGTTTTCCTATAGACACCGTCATCATCAAGAACACTTGGATCGATGGAAGTGCTTTTTACAACGGAACCTTCTGGCGCAAGATTCCCTTTGGGGAAACAGACAGTACTGGTGATACCCGCTGCACGTGCTTTTTCAGGAGAGAGAATTACATCGCTAGCATTTACATTGTCCTCGTCCTTTAGTACTTTGTGAAACTTGTCACGACGTTCGGAATTCTCCCACTCCTGAAGATTCTCTTCCAGTGTATGATTGGTCACAGTCAGTACATTCAGATCCAGTAGGTCCATCTTACGAAGGTGCAGCATTACTTCGGGTACCGCACCAGCAAGGAACATTTGCACAGTGAAGTGGTTTCGTGGTCCGTTTGGGAGGACATCAACCAAACGGGGTACCTGCTTGTTGATCTCGCTCCAGTCTTCAATATTGGGACGTTTTAAGCCAGCAGCATGGGCAATTGCAGGAATGTGAAGCAGAAGATTTGTTGATCCGCCACATGCTGCATGAACCACCATTGAGTTTCGGATGGCACCATCTGTAATAATGTCCCGGGTTGATTTACCGGTCTTGTAAAGCTCAAGAAGGGCCTTGGCGCTTTGCGTTGCATTATCCATCCATACAACCTCACCGCTTGGAGCCAGGGCGGAGTGGGGAAGAGCAAGTCCCAGCGCCTCGGCTACGACCTGTGATGTCGCTGCAGTACCGAAGAATTGGCATCCACCGCCGGAGGTTGCACAGGCCCTGCACCCTGCTTCAGCTGCTTCCTTTAATGAAATTTTTCCATGTGAATAGCGCATTCCAATCGACTGTACTTCCCCTGCATTTTCCCCATGAATGGGAGGGAGAGTTACCCCCCCGGGGACAATTATTCCTGGATCATCCTTTAAACCTGCAATCGCCATCATCATCGCAGGGAGTCCCTTGTCACAAGTTGCCACTCCCATTACCCCGTTACGGGTTGGTAGTGAACGTGCCAATCTGCGCAGGACCGTGGCTGCATCATTTCTATAGGGTAGGCTGTCGAACATGGCTGTCGTGCCTTGAGATCGTCCATCACATGGATCACTAACTGTGGCGGAGAAGGGTATAGCACCATTGGACTTAAACTCTCTTGCCGCCTCTTGAGCCAGCAGACCAACCTCCCAGTGACCGGTATGGTAACCCAGCGCAATTGGCTGGCCATCCTCTGCCCGAATACCTCCTTGTGTGCTCATTATAAGAAATTGTGGACCAAGCAACTCTGATGGCTTCCACCCCATTCCTGTATTCTGGGTCATGGCAAAAAGGTGTCCGCTTGGCCAACTACGGAGGGCTTCATCAGTCAGGGGCAGTTCACCCTGTGGTCCGGGAGCCTTGGTACGAATTTTAAAAATGTCGGAGTTCATTGGTTCTTGCATTGTGCATTCATCTTAAATTGGCAAGGTGCGAAAGATAAATGACGTCCAACGAATTTACAATTGCCTGTTTTATTTCCTCTCATGGATTTGGCCATGCAGCACGGACTTGTGCCATCCTGAATGCGATGGCCGAACTGGAACCTGAAGTGCGTGTCCAACTTTTCACTGAGGTCCCGGAATGGTTCTTTGAGGAGTCGTTAGAGATTCCTTATCAGTTACATGCCTGCAAGACAGATGTTGGTCTGGTTCAGACCTCTGTATTCGATCATGATTTACCGTCAACATTACGGGAACTCGATGAGTATTTTCCATTATCGGATGCTATTATAGACGATTTGGCCAATAAGATTAAATACTGCCGATTTGTTCTTTGCGATGTATCTGTACTAGGAATTGCTGTAGCCAAACGCGCTGGAATGAGATCCGTTCTTTTTGAGAACTTTGGTTGGGATTGGATTTACGAGTCATTCCTAAATGATGAACCTGGATTTTCTAATGCGATTCGACAAATTTCAGACCTATATGAAAAGGTGGACTTGCGAATCCAGACTGAACCCTTGTGCCAACGTATTGAAAACCTTGATATGGTTCCACCTGTGAGTCGAAAGCCCCGGCGACTGAGACAGGAAACGCGCGATCTATTGGGAATTCCAGATGTTAAGAAGTTGGTATTGGTTTCTCGTGGAGGAAACCCTGAAAATTTTCAGTTTATCCAAGGTTTAAAAAAATATCCGCACATAATATTTCTCTTCGCGGGAGGAGTTCCTGAGGCTCGACGAGAGGACAATCTCATTTTTCTCCCTTTCAAAACAGAGTTTTTCCATCCTGACCTGGTGCATTCGGCAGATCTTGTTATAGGAAAAGCAGGGTACAGCATGATTTCCGAGATATGGGCCTCTGGTATCCCATTTGCATATATTCTTCGCGAAGGCTTCAGGGAATCACCGATACTTGATTCCTTTCTATGTAAAAAGGTGCCATCAAAACGCATTCTTGATCATGAGTTCGAATCAGGAGGCTGGATTCATGCATTGGATGCAATGCTATCCCTGACAACAGTGAAAGGTCGTTCCAACGGTGCCTTGACTTCTGCCCGTCTTATTCTGTCCTAAGCTCATTGGATTTACTCTATTTATCTCATGGCATCTGATGGATTTGTGGTAATGTGATTTATAACTCCGATGATAAAACATTTTGTTCAAAGGACGAATCGGTTGTTCCTCCAGGTTTGGGCCTTCTGGAAACCTGCTTTTCATTACAATCAAAAGCAGTCTGGATTTTGCCGTGATACGAACATCCTTTTCAAGGGTTTTAGCGCCCTTGTTTTGGTTCTCTTTAGTTTCCCCTTTTCACTTCTGGCATCAGAGCATTGGTCGCTTCAGCCTTTAAAGGATCCTGTACTACCAGAATTGTCGGTTGATTATAATATTCGGAATCCAATCGACTTATTTATCCTTAAAAAACTGAATTCCGTAAATCTCAGACCTGCGCCCGAAGCTTCCCGTGAAGTCTTGATCCGTCGCGTTTCATTTACGCTGACCGGTCTTCCTCCTTCTTTCGATGAAACCCAGCATTTTGTTAATGATTCAAGACCAGATTATTATGAAAGGCTGGTTGATCGTCTACTTGAATCTCCTCGCTATGGAGAACATTGGGCGAGGTATTGGCTTGATTTAGTTCGTTATGCAGATACCAAGGGTTACGTGTTCCAGGAGGATCGAGCCTACCCTTATGCATACACATATCGGGATTGGGTCATTCAAGCCTTTAATACAGATCTTTCCTATGACGACTTTGTACGTAGGCAAATTGCTGCTGACCTTTTACCTAACTTGTCAAAGAAGAACCTTGCCGCATTGGGATTTCTCACGGTTGGCAACCGATTCCTGAATCGAAATCATCTCATAATTGATGATCGGATCGATGTCGTCGGTCGTGGTTTGATGGGGATGACTGTGGCTTGTGCCCGTTGTCATGATCATTTCTTCGACCCTGTTTCTCAAAAGGAATACTACTCATTGTACGGTGTATTTGCCAGTAGCGATGAACCCAAGGAGTTACCAGTCATTGGTGAGGTTCCAGATTCTCCCCAGTACCGCCAATATCTTGCTGAAAAGAAAAAAAGGGAGGAGGATGTTAAAAGATTCATCCACGAAAAACTTGAATACATCCAGTCCGAGAGGGGGATTAAAGCCTATCTGGAGGTTGTGGTTGAAGCTGCGGGCAAGAATGATGAGCAATTAGGTTTGCTCACAAACCGACGAAAACTTTATGAGAAACTTACCAATCGATGGCGTAGATACCTTAAGTCCAGAAGTGACCAAAACGATCTAATTTGGGGACCATGGAATTCCTTGATGGTCATTCCTGAAAAAGACTTTCAACAGAAGGTTGGTGAGGTGCTTTCTGGATTGAATGAATCGAGTCATCCCTTGATTCGAAATGCGCTGAAAAAATCCTCCATTGAATCGATCGGTCAAGTTATTGCAGTATATGCAAAACTGTTTGCCGAGGCCTATGCTGTTCGGGATGGACGCATTGCAAAGAAACCTGCGCTTCTTGGTCTGGTGTCCAATGAATCCTTCCCGCCCACTCTAAATCTGAAAAGTGTGGAAAGTAATTTTCATCGTGCTGATCGTGATAAACTTCTAGGAATTCGAAACAAGGTCCAGTCTCACATTGCAAAATCAAAATTTGCCCCCCCGCGGGCGATGGTATTAATCGACCGGCAAAAGCCGGTCACACAAAAGGTGTTCCTGAGAGGTAATCCAAATTCTCATGGTGAGATTGTTGCTCGACAGTTCCTGAATGTACTTTCTGGAAAACAGCCCCAACCTTTTAATGAAAAGGGTAGTGGTCGTCTTGATTTGGCTGAAGCCATTGTGAGTCCCCAAAACCCCCTGACAGTAAGGGTGATTGTGAATCGGGTTTGGAAATATCATTTTGGTAAAGGTCTTGTTTCTACACCAAGTGACTTTGGCAGACAGGGGGATTTACCTTCTCATCCCGACCTACTTGATTATCTGGCCAACCAGTTTATCAATGATGGTTGGTCCATCAAGTCCTTGCATCGATATATATTGAATTCAGCAACTTTCCGTCAGTCTTCTCAATCCAAATTTGATATTTCCCTTGTCGATCCCGAGAACCGTTTACTATCGCGTATGAATCGGCAGCGGTTAGCTTTTGAATCCATGAGAGACTCTATGATTTATGTGTCCGGACAAATGAATCATCGAATTGGAGGGCATCCCATTGACCTTGAAAAGAAACCTTTCACCAGTCGACGTGCTGTTTATGGAAAGATCGTGCGACAAAACATGCCGGCATTATTTCGTACATTTGATGTTGCCAACCCAAGTATCCATACTCCCATGCGTCCTGAGACAACAGTTCCTCAACAGGCCCTGTTCGCAATGAATAGTGAATTTGTGCAGGAGCAGGCTCGTCAACTTGCCGGTCACCTAAAGTCCAGTAAGACCAAAGCTCGAATAGAAGAGTTGTATCACCGGGTTTTATCGCGTTCACCATCAATTGAGGAACTGGATCTTGCCTTGGAGTACCTTCGGGAATTTAAGGATGAACAATTGGCTCAAGTTTTAATAATGTCCAATGAGTTTATGTTTGTGGATTGAATGATGCAAAACCGCCCGGATTTTCCTCCTCTAAATCGTCGAGAATTTCTTTCCCGTTCAGGCATGGGAATGGGTTCATTGGCATTGGCAAGCATGGTCAATGCAAGCAATAACCCAATGAAACTTGGGAGTCCGCACTTTGCCGCGAAAGCAAAAAGGGTTGTTCATATCTTTTGTAATGGTGGTCCATCACAGGTCGATACATTTGACCCCAAACCATTGCTCGATAAGTGGCACGGTAAGAAGTTGCCAACTGAAAACCTTCGTACAGAACGAAAGACCGGTGCTGCATTTCGTTCCCCTTTCAAGTTCAAGCATTTTGGTCGTAGTGGCATTCCCGTAAGTGATCTATTTCCCCGGACTGCACAATGTGTGGATGACCTCTGTATTATACGGTCCATGCATGCAGATGTGCCCAACCATGAACCCTCTCTCATGTTGATGAACTGCGGTGATGGAAGGCTTATTCGCCCCAGTATGGGCTCTTGGGTTACTTATGGTCTAGGGACAGAGAACCAAAACCTACCCGGTTTTATTGCCATGTGTCCCGGAGGATACCCAATCAAGGAGTCACAGAACTGGAATTCTGCATTCCTTCCCGGCATTTATCAGGGAACCTACATTGACCCGAAGAATACCAAGGACATTTCAAAGCTTGTTGCCAATATCAGGAATCCGCGTCTGGACTTGATTGAACAGCGTCATCAACTCGATTTACTGGGTGCCCTTAACCAGATTCACCTTCGTCAAAGGAGCGATGACTCCCGCTTGGATGCGCGCATTCATTCCTTTGAGTTGGCTTATCGTATGCAGATGGAGGCTACTGATGCCTTCGACATTACCAGGGAACCTGAATATATTCGTGAACTTTATGGTGACACTATGCATGGCCGGGAGTTTTTGATTACCCGGCGATTAATTGAACGAGGCGTTCGCTATGTACAGCTTTGGCATGGGCCAAGACAGCCTTGGGATAATCACGACAATATAGAGAAGGGACACAGAGAGCTTGCAAACCATGTTGACCAACCCATTGCAGCGCTAATTACTGATCTCAAGCAGCGGGGAATGCTGGAGGATACCCTTGTTATCTGGGGCGGGGAATTCGGTCGAACTCCCGTGGTGGAACTACCCAAGCCCGGGTCCAACCAGGGAAAAGTCAACGGTCGTGACCATAACCATCATGGTTTTACCATGTGGATGGCCGGTGGAGGGGTTAAGGGAGGTTATATTCATGGATCCACGGATGAATTCGGTTTCCGTGCAGAGGAAAAACCCGTGCATGTACATGACTTGCATGCCACGATCCTTCATCTCCTGGGTTTCGACCATGAGCGATTGACTTATCGCTATAGTGGGCGAGATTTTCGACTAACTGATGTACACGGAGAGATTGTACACGACCTGATTGCCTGAGAGGCAGTCTTTCGCCAAACTGGTTTGTTTTAACCTTTAGCCTTTTCCTCGGGAGCAGCTTCAACCTTGATGTTCACTTCCTGGGAGAGCTTGATTGTCTGGTTGTTCACTCTAACACTGGCTTCCAGTTTAGCGATGAAATCCCCGGCGGTCACTTTGGGACCAGCGGTAAGATTCAACTCTGTTTCAATCTTTTCTTTTTCAATATTGTTTTTCTTAAGGGTAATGCCCTTGAGGTTCTTGGGGAGTACCAGGTTTAGGGTTACGGCATCCTTGAACTCGTAAAGGCGTTCGATGGACACCTTGGTGTTGATCTTTTCGCCCGCCTTGATCTGTATAGCCTGTATGGACTTGAGTTTGATGGGCGCCTCAGTCACACGCAGGACAAAAGGAGGGGAGTAAAAGGTTTCATTTACATCCTTGGGCTTGTTTTCTTCTGTAATCACCTTGAATACCTCTTGGGCCTCCTTCTTGCGGGCTTCTGCACTGATGGATTTCTTTTTCAATTCGTCCATGGCTACGCGTTTCTTCTCCTTCTCCTCCTTTGGCACTTCTTTTTTGTCCTTGATGGCATTGTAGTCCGCTTCTGCCTTTTTTGTAGCTTCTGCAGCAATCTTTGCTTCCTCCACGGCCTTCTTGGATGTTTCCTCTGCTGTCTTCTTGGTTTCGTCTGTTGCCCGCTTATATTTGCCCTTGATCAGGGTGCTCAGGTACAGTGGATATTCACCAACGGGAAGCTTGAACTGGGTTAGATTTAAATCGATCAAGCCTTCATCTTTTTTTGTGTCGAGATTGACCTCCTTGACCTTTGTAGCGTTCACATGGCCTCGGAGCTTGATTTTCCTGTTTTGCTTAAAGCCGTTGTCGTTTTGGCTAATCAGGAAGGGGATTTTGATACTGCCATGTATGCAGGTCTCCCAGACCTTGTCTTCCTTGGTCCGGATGAAGACCGGCGATTTCTCCTGGGCATTTACATCCAGAACAAGTGCCTTCATTAGGCGGGTTTGGACAAGGGCTGTCTTGGCCTGTTTGTCGTAGGTCGATCGGATTATGGATGCAGGGAGACACTTGCGGGTCACATCCTTCCCTTCGATCTTGGATTTTCCAATAATCTGGATGCGACCTGACCATGACTTGGCGTCTTCCTTGGCATGGAGGAGGATACTGACACTGTCAGCTTTGGCAGGGATCTTCCTTGGGTTCCATTCTACTGATTCCGGAAGACCCTTGATCTCAAGTTGTATCGTTTCCTGAAAGTTGTCTCGACGGTCAGCGATAACCTTTATGGGCAGAATTTCTCCCTTGCGAATCGATGCAGGCCAAGCAGCAACCGGACTTGAGTTATTGTCAGGTGGTGGTGGACTCTGAATATATGCAGCAAGAGTAAAACCGGGGTTTTCCTTGCGTATTGAAACCCTATATTGGTTGCGAATGTCAGCTGTACCACTATTGAAGAGGTCGTAGATAAGAACACGATAAATCGAATCAGCAGGAGCGACGAACCGGTATATGGGATCATTGGTTGATGTCTTAAACTCCTGCCCCCCTAGTTTGCGGGGGTTATCAATAACCTCCTTCAAATCCTTTACTTTTTCCTCACCTTTATCGTTCTTTGTGACCTGTTGGACTAGGAAGAAGAGGTTCGACGGACGTCCAAATCTTTCAGAAAATCCTTCAATCCAGAAGGTGTCATCCTTCTTTGCTTCAAAATGGAAGTAGTCCTTGTCGGCGTATGGATAGAATTTTCCAACAAATTCACAGGGGACCTCTATCGCCTGTGAGTTCTCCGGTTTATCGTTGTTATCAGTGGTTTCCTCTACAATTTTCTCATTTGAAAGGCCAATGAGGATTGGATTTGATGGCCCATTGGTAGAATCCAGTCGGTATTGGGTGGAGGGTAGAAGCATTTGTTGGGGGTTCACCTTACCGAATAACTTCATGGGATCCTTTTCATCCGCATTGGCAGGTAGTTGGATTTCCACCTCCTTTTTATAGACTTCTCTGCCATTTGGAAGTTTGAGTCCTGATGGTTGCCCATCCGGTAGATTTCTTCCAAACAGAGTGAATCGGGTCTTTGCACCAGGTTTCCCAATAGGCGGAACCACAAAGTCAATATGCGGTCGCTGGGATACCGTAAGCTGGAAGTAGTGCAGTTCTGAACCACCATAAAGGAAGTCATACAGCTTTATATAGTATTCCCCATCTGCAATGGGAGAAAATTCAAGTATACCTGAATAGCCTTCACTTGCCAGTTCATTGCCTTGTGCATCCATTACGTTGAGCACTGGTGATAGATTGGAGTCAATTTCTTCAGTAGCACAATGTATTATTAGCTTCTGGCCTTTCTTTGCATTGAACTTAAAAAAAGTGTACTTTCGAGCAACCGTCTTTCCTGAAATCGTGGTGCCTTGTTCGATTGCAAAGGCCTTTTCCCTGGAATTATTGTCTGCAGGGGAAAGAATAACAGGGAGTGGACTCACAACAAAAGTACCTACATTGGATGCGCCAAATCGACCACCGCCGAGTTGCACTTCGTAGAGTCCGGGTTGTACCTCCTTGCCGATACGAACCTTGAACCTGCCTGTCTCGATTCCTCCTTTTTCGTTCCTGATCTGTTCTGCTTTAATCCCATCGTGTGTGAATTTTAACCACTGGGCATCTCCGTTCTCCTTGCCCTTGATCATAATTTCAATCTCCGTGCCCTTCTGACCACCTGGTGGATAGATGGATTCAATGGTGGTGCGTGGAAGTTGTCCGAGACAAAGCAATGTCGCCAGAAAATAAAAAATGGAGAGAATGTGGATACGTCTTTTCATTCTTAAATTTGAAGGGTGATAATCAATGATTGATCTATTGAATTTATGTGTTGTTTAGGCTGGGTTTAATCGGGGAGCTTATAACAAGGGTTATGAAAACAGCTCATGTATGGGTTCGCCAAAGGGAAGCACTGGTCTTGGTCTTCCATTGAAGTCCAGATATTGTTTGTCAGTATCAATACCAAGGTGACGGTACATTGTCGCAAGTACGTCTTGCGGTTGTAGGGGACGTTCACGTGGTTCCGCTCCTTTTGAATCAGATTCTCCAATGACACGACCACCCTGTATTCCTCCACCGGAAATTGATGCGCTAAATACATTTGGATAGTGGTCACGTCCGCCGGTTGAGTTGAGCTTTGGACTTCGTCCAAACTCCCCCCAAGCAACGACCATTACATCATCATTTAGATCACGCCTTTCAAGATCCTCCAGTAATGCGGTGTAGGCCATATCCCAACGAGGTAGAAACCCGTCACGCATTGTTTCGTAGCCTTTGACATGGGTGTCCCACCACCTGAGGTCAACCGTCACAACACGCACACCGGATTCTACAAGTCTTCGGGCAAGAAGCATACGCTGACTCCACGCCGGCACTCCACAGCGGTCTGGTGTGGGTGCCTTGTATTCGGGCATGAATCCGTATCTTTCGCGGACCTGGTCGTCTTCTGCATCTAGATCAAAGGCTTCCCTTGCCTTGGGGCTGGTCAGGATATCGAAGGCTTGTTGGGAAAATTTGTCCACGGCCTCCATCTTGCCTGAATTATCAACTTCCCTGCGAAGGTTGTCGAAACTTGAGAGGAGACTTTTTCTTTCATCCAGACGATTAAATGAAAGACTGTTACTGATTTCAAAGCTCGGGATACTGAAAGATCCACCCGTCGCGGGATCAGCAAGGGTCTCAAATGGCGCATACTTGGGGCCAAGGTAGGCCGGGTCAACACCGGGGAGACGCCGTGGTATCATTACATAAGGAGGGAGATCTGGATTTAAGCCCTGCTGTTGTTCCGATACAATGGATCCAAAGCTTGGGTGTACATTTATGCCCGGGTTCGCTTTATTTGGAGGGTATCCGGTGAACATTATCTGATCACCGGCTGAGTGACCTGCATCAGTATGGTGTAGGCTTCTGAGGATGGCGAACTTATCAACCATCTTTGCGCACTTTGGTAGAAGGTCACAAATTTGAATACCTGGGATATTGGTGGAGGTGGCACCAAATGCGCCCCGATATTCCTGGGGGGCATCAGGCTTTGGGTCCCAGGTTTCATGCTGGCTGGGTCCACCCCTTTGCCAGAGAATTATGATGGACTTGTTCTTGAAGTCCGAAGGGTTTGTAGAATTTGCTTGTAATTTAAGGATATCAGCAAGTCCCAATCCTGTCACTCCCAATGCTCCGGCCTTGATGAAGTGACGGCGGGCAAGGTTACGTTGGAATTCAAGGCAACCTGGATATGATGGCAGCATTTAAATCTGTTGATTGGGCAGGGGAGCTTGAGTCCAGCTCAATGATTAAATAAAAACTCCTTGGTATTGAAAAGTGCCCATACGATATCCTCATAGGACTGTGTGCGGTCAGCTGGTTTCTCGGTCCCCTTGTCGTCCTTGATTTTCCTGTTTAGATATTCCGTGGCAAGGCTGATCTCATTTGAGTGAGGGGAACGGGAAAATGCCCGAAGGTAGAGCTCCTTTATTTTTTCCTCGTCATGGCGTTCCTTTTCTCCAGCCAATTTACGTGCTCGGCCACTGTTACTGGAAAGCTTGTTCTGAATATCCTTGGAGTTTAGAAGGTGTAAGCTTTGAGCAAGGGATGCATCTGAACTTCTTTCGCACTCACATGCACTTGCTGAGTCAGGTCGCCCAAACACTGATAGGAAGTAGACACTGGAGTTCCAGCTATTGTCAGGTAGTTGTATGGCCCGGGTACCAGTGGGCAAGTCTTTGAAAGTTGTCTCAAGGCCGGTTAGTTCATCAATGGCATCATAGAGGACTTCTGCCTGAAGCCTCTTGGGATAATAGCGGGAAAAGTTGTGCTTGTCCTTGGCATTGTGCTGGTTGGGTTCGGCACTTAACTGGTACGTACGGGACTGGCAGATGGATCGAATGATTCCCTTGAGATCAAAGTTGCTTTCAATGAAATGACTTGCCAGGCCTTTTAAAAGTGCAGGATTGGTAGCGGGATTGGTCTCTCTCATGTCATCCTCCGGTTCAACCAAACCACGACTGAAAAAGTGCTTCCAGTAGCGGTTTACGAGGGTGTGTGCAAAGAATTGGTTGTCCTTGGCGGACATCCAGTCAACAAGTGCCTGGCGGGGATCTTCATCAGGACTCAATTCAAGAGGCGTGGCTCCCAGTCCTGCGGGCTGTACAGGCTGGTTGTTTTTCTTGTTGGTAGCCTTTGCGACCCCTCGTTTGTGATAAACCATCTCTTCGCCTGGCTTTAGTCCGGGTTTGCGACCGACGCGGGAGAAAAAAGCGGAGAAACTGTAGTAGTCGTGTTGGCTCCATTTTTCAAAAGGATGATGGTGGCACTGGGCGCATTGAATACGGGTGCCGAGAAAGAGTTGAGATGTGTCTTCCAGTTGCTGCTGGGTTGTCTTGACTTCGCGATACCATGCTACCGTGGGATTATGGGTCATATCCCCTGATGCCGCCAGAATCTGCCTGGCAAACTGGTCGTATGGCATATTGGCGTTGAATGCATTACGAATCCAGCGGTGGAATGCATAATTGCCCCGTCGGTCAGATTCCTTATTGCGCTTGTTGCGGAGAAGAGCGGTCCATTTGTTGGCAAAGTTATCAGCATAATCCGGACTGGCGAGGAGACTATCAATTGCTTGGTCTCGTTTTTTTTGGTCTTTGCTTTCAAGAAAGGCAGTGGTTTCCCCAAGTGAAGGAATACGGCCTGCAATATCAATCGTGACACGGCGTAGGAACGTGGCGTCATCACAGTTCTCAGAAGGGGGCATGCCTACCTTCTTGAGCTTACTGAACACAAGTTCATCAATGAAATTACGAGGTTGGGGAAGGTTCTCAATTGGGGCACCAAGTGGTACCGTTGCCTGAAATACGGTGACCTTGTCCTGGTAGCGAATCATGACTGCCGCATCACCAGGTTGTTCAAAAACAGTGACATGTCCGTTTTCTGTAACTTCACCTACCTCTTCCTCATTGACTTCAAAGACTGAAGTTCGGGAAACGTCCCGGGTGGTTCCATCTGAATAGGTTGCTGTTACCACAAGTTGTTGGTCGCTGTTCATTGCCATGACTTGTTCTGTCGGAAAAACTTCAATTTTTTCAAGTATTGGATCGTCTGGTTTGCCGTAAGGCATACCTTGAGCAACCCAGTTGAAGACGGTTTGATAATCCAAGGTATTCTTTTGCATCCTTGCACCGCCGCCGTGTGGCTTTTCATTGATTGCCTTGAGTAGAAGGAGACTGCGATCCGGGGCGGCAGGAAATACTCGGCGTCCACGTCCCTCGTTGACAATGTACTCGTAATCTTCTTGCGGTTCAAATCCAAGGAGGGACAACCGAAAGCCATTCTGGCCTCCGGACTTGCCATGACATCCCCCTCCGTTGCAACCGTATTTGGTGAACACAGGAACAATTTCATTGGCGAAATTTATGGCCCGGTACTGACCAAATTCTCTGACTTCAACTCCAATGCTGATTGTTTTATCACCAACATTTGCTGTAATATTTGCTTTCCCATCGCCGAGTGGGCGTACAAAACCTTCACTATCAACACTGGCGATATTTGGAGGTTCCACCTTGTATTTGGCATGATGCGTAAAGTCACGATCAGAGCCGTTAGCCATCTTTCCCATTAGACCTAGCTGCTGGCTTGCACCCTTGCCTACAAGCATCAACGTTGTTGTCTTTTTACTCGCATTTACCCTCAGTTCAAGGCTCTGTGGTGCCGGTGGTTGCTTTGCGCTTAGGCTGATGGCCGCGAGTAATGTGCAGGTACAGAAGAGGAAGCGAAGATTCCGTAAATTCATGCTTTTAATCGAGTTTAATGGTTTTAAAATATATTGGCATCTGGAGCGTTCAACCCACCAGTTCCTTGATGGGGGTACAATTTGGATCGACGATATACTGTGGCCGTCCGGTAAGGTCATTGAATTGTAGTGTAGTGCTGTCTATTCCACAGTTGTGATAGAGAGTCGAGAAAACTTCGCCCAGTCTCACCGGGCGCTCGGCCGGCTCGCCACCATGCCTGTCACTGCTTCCCACGACCTGTCCATTATTCATGCCGCCCCCGGCAAGTAACACGGACATGACTCGGGACCAATGGTCACGTCCACCCTTTGAGTTGATCTTGGGTGTCCTTCCGAATTCGCCCCAAACAACCACTGTAACATCATCGAGCATGTTGCGGTCTCGAAGGTCTTGAATCAGGTTGCCAACGCCACGGTCCAGATCCGGTAGGATTTTGCGACACTTGTTGAAGTTGTCATTATGGGTGTCCCACCCACCAGTGCTCAATGTAACAAACCTCGCGCCGGCTTCCACCAGCCTGCGGGCCAGCATGAAGTTGCGCCCGGTCTTGCCATATCGTTCCACTGTCTTTGGGTCTTCCTTTCTTGTATCAAGGGCTGTTAAAAGTCGGTTGGAGGTTATTACATTGACGGCTTCCTGATTGAAGGCGTCCATCCCCTCAATAATTCCTGAGCTGTCGATATCGCGTCGGAGGTTGTCAAAACAGTTCAGCAGGAGCTGCCGATCACCGAATCGATCGGTGGTGACGCCATTAAGCTTCATGTCAGCCTGTCCCTTACCACTGGGGCTGAATCCTGCATAGGCTGAACCGAGGAATCCACCTCCCTTGACTCCACCTCCCAAGTCAAGATACGCAGGGGTACCCTGTGAAATTCCAAATTTCTTTGAGAATACCGAACCGATGCCGGGCCATCCTCCCGGGGGTGCCACGACCTTCTTTGATTTCCCCGTCATCACATGATAGGAACTGTGGCTGTTGACTGTGTCGCTGATGGAACGAATGATTGAGCACTCATCCATCTGGGCCGCAATTTTTGGTAATAACTCGCAAACCCGGACACCGGTAGCCGCAGTCTTGATACTACGGAATTCACCACGAATACCAAGTGGCGCATCATCCTTGAGGTCAAAAGTATCGTGATGAGTTGGTCCGCCGGCCAGATAGACCATAATGACGGCTTTTCCTGAGCCTTCTTGCTTGGATTTAGATTCAGCCTGAAGTAGTTGGGGAAGGCTCAGCCCTCCCATAGCAAGTGAACCAACCTTGAGGAATTCCCTGCGTGAATAGCCATCGCAGGTTTGATGAGAGTGGTTCGAGTCAATGGTTAGCATGATTTAGGCTTTGTGCTTTTTCCTATCCTCGGGTTTTCTGGGAATTCATCTCGTGCGTGCGCATTGTTCGCTTAATTTAATTATAGATCCAACGGTTTTTATTTGGACAGGAAAAGTACCATCCAATGTTCACGCAGGAGATTAGCAAAAGATCAGGTTTGTGTAACGCGTGACCTAATTATTGGCGTGGAACATAATGAAAGGCATTGAGTCTCATTCATCACATTGACCAAATTGTCAGGTGCCAGTCACATCCATTGATCTTGAGAATCCCAATCGGAATGGGCTAGATATTCGCCAGTTCAGGCATGGGTTTCCATCCACCCACCAAATAGTGTGGACGACCACTCAGATCATTCACGGTGGTGTTGTTGGGATCAATCCCGAGGTTGTGGTAGAGGGTGGCGTGGACTTCCCCGAAATGAACCGGTCTGTTGTCAGGTTCAGAGGCTGTCTTGTCGGTGGACCCAATGACCTGCCCCGTCTTCATGCCACCACCGGCAACAAATGCACAACCGACCTGTGGCCAGTGATCTCGACCGGCTTTGTTATTGATTTTTGGAGTCCGTCCAAATTCGCCCCATGCAACCACGCTGACATCATCAGCCATGCCCCGCTCATGCAGGTCCTCGATCAAGGCGCTCAAGCCCTGGTCGAAAATAGGCGCATGATCCTTCATCCCCTGGGTGTTGTTGCTGTGAAAGTCCCATCTTCCAAAATTGAGCGTGACACAGCGCGCACCCGCCTCGACCAACCGTCGGGCAATCAGGAAGTGTTCATTATTTTTGGGTGCACCGTCACCAACGTTCTTTGCGTCGCCTTTACCATAGCGTTCACGCACCTTCGGATCCTCGGTTTCAATGTTTAGGGCATTGGCCAATCTTGAATTGGTCAATACTCCGAAGGCCTGTCTTGTGAAATCATCCATTTGGGATAGCGGCCCATCCGCCTTGTCAATATCCCGACGAAACTGATCAAAGCCGGCCAGCAAATCTTGGCGGTGCCTAAAGCGAACTTTACCGAGTGCCGAGATATCCATGTCGCCCTTGGCTGAGTCGGTAGGCTTGAAGGGGCCCATTGCCTGCCCCAGGAATCCCGGTTTGCCGGATGAGCCGTATGGCGGGTGTCCCGCTCTGGGGGCCAGGCCTATGAATTCCGGGATGCCCGGTTCACGAGTTCCCATTAGCTTGGAAATGATCGTCCCGATGGAAGGCCATCCGCCGGGGGGTTGTCCGTTCTTGTTCAGGGTTGACCCCTTGCGTCCGGTGTAGCACATGAAGGAGTCATGGGATCCACCGGGGGCGCCATAAAGGGAGCGGATGGCTGTCCACTTGTCCATGATGCCGGCCAACCTCGGGAGCATCTCTCCAATGTGGATGCCCGGGATGTTGGTGGGTATGTTGCCGATGTCGCCCCGGAACTCAAGTGGGGCATCCGGCTTTGGGTCCACGAGGTCCTGGTGCGGAGGGGCACCGGCCATGTAGATCATGATGATTGATTTTCTTGAGTTGCCGATTCCTGCAGTCTTCTCTGCCTGCAGGAGTTGCGGCAGGCTCAGTCCGCCCATGCCCAGTGCGCCAACCTGAAGGAAACTCCGCCGGGTAAGCCCGTCACAGAATCCACCGTATTGCCTGCCTGAAAGTCTCAACATCGTCTGATCAATTGGTTTGGTGAGTTGCGCCCGATTGATTATCCCACCCTTAGGTTTGTAATTGTGGAATGCCCGGTTTTTTGGACATTTTTTCTAGTATGGCTTCCCATGATGTGGATCAATCTTCTATGCTCCAGTCAAGTCCGGGAAGACCCTCTCCATGTCACAGTTTGCGTCGATGGTTCCGAGAAGGTCCGAGAGTACATGACGATAGTCACTGCCAACGGGAACATCACCCGGGCCGAGAAGATGACTGGACGACAGGTCATCAAAATGAGAGAAGACCCCTGCGCCGCCCGGCAGGTCTTGACCAATTGTCAACATGAGCGAACCGCTGCCGTGATCCGTGCCGAAACTTGAGTTTTCGGAAACGCGTCGCCCGAACTCCGTCATGACAACAATCTTTGTTCGAGCTGCATATGAATCAAGGTCTGCCACAAATGCCCGGATACTGTCGGCCAGGTCCTTCATGAGTTCATCGATCGCCGTGGACTGTACAAAGTGAGTGTCCCATCCAAGGCCCCCTCCAACTGCATCGATGGTGGAGGCGACCAGTCCGACCTGTGCCTTGATCAACTTGGCGATTTCCCTCAACCCACGGCCGAGACGGCTGTCAGGATAAGTTTCGGATGCCTCAGGCTCCGGCCCTGACCTTAGGCTGTTTAATCGGCTGATTGCATCCAGTGTCCCTTTCCCGGCCTCTCCCAACGGACCCGGGGTTGCCTCATAAAGCCTCCGGAGTCGATCGATGGCCCCTCTATCATTCGTGCCGATCTTGAACTCATCAATTGATTGTACCACGGCTCCTCCCGGTGCGCCCCTTAAAGATTCCGGCATCGTGGTGCCGATTGCAACTGAAGAAAGAGGACCCTGCGCGCAGGAGTGGTGTCGAAGGAAGCGGGCCAGCCAGCCGCCGGCGATTTGCCCGCCATGCTCCATTAGGTCCTGTGCCGCAAAGTGTGACCGTGTAACATCGTTTGAGCCGACACCGTGATGCAGTGCCAGCAGCCCTTCCTCCCAGAGAGGCATCAAGCTGCTCATTGACTTGTTCAGGCCGATATAGCCGTTCAGGTCGTGCAAACCGGATTCTGGGACCGCGAGTGTGGGTCTTGCCCGGTGGTAGGCATCATCTCCATGAGGTGGTGCCAGGGTAAGGCCATCGGCCCCGCCGCGAAGGAACACAACCACGAGTACCGGTTGATGCTGATCCTCGCTGGTGAGGAAATCGATTCGAGATCCCGATACCTTGTTGCTGCTTTTTAATGCCATTGGAACCCCGGTGATGACAGGCCGATCGCAATGCCGTCGTCGCCATTCATCTGTTCAAGTTCAAGGCTTGTGGGTCGTCGTCCCAGGAAATGTGCCAGTAACCGGTCATGGGATCCAAAACGTTGGACGAGTTCATCTTTTTGAACAGACGTTCCCCGAATTCGGCCGGCCATTAGATCCAGCGAGAAATTCCACCTCCAAAGCAGTGATCCGAACCACGGTTCCGCCTCAAGGGGGTAACCATCGGGTGTTGGGTACTCGAAGGGTGGTTGCCCCATCCTGCGAAGGCGTTCCTGGACGATGGCTCCGCCCTGGGTATTGGCATCCGTTGCCCTCAGGGCCGAGGCAACGTATCTGAACGGCCTCTTGAAGAGTGAACCTGCATGTTCCCTGAAAGCCTGTTGTTTTAGTACCGCACCCAGCATTTTTTGAATGTCACCACCGGAGGAACGGTAGGTGGCGGCGATTGCATCAACCGCATCGGGAGGTGCAGGATCGGCAATGAAGACCCGGGCCATGCGCTGTGCGATGTGACGTGACGTGGAAGGGTGTTCGCAAACGATGTCGATCAATTGCTCAAGGTCGTTCGGTCCACCACCTGCAGGAATCTTGACGCCCAGCACTTCCTTCGGGCCGTTATCATGGCGATCGGGTTCAAATTTTACGCGGGAGACGCCGGCACGCATGAAACGATGTCCATAGGTCCATCCGCTCATGCACCTGGCAGCCTCTAGGACATCCCGTTGCCCGTATCCGCCATCAACGCCCAGGGTGTGAAGCTCCAGCAGCTCGCGGGCATGGTTTTCATTGGGTTTGTCATCCGGTTGAACGACCTTGTTGTCGTGCCCATCAAGGTAGATGAGCATTGCCGGGCTGGTTGCCGCGGCACGTACAAGGTCTCTGAATCGCCCCAAGGCATGAGGCCGAATAACCTCAAGGTCATCGCTGATTTTTAACCAGCGGCAATTGCCCTTGCTCCAGGATACGTTGAAATGATCGGTCCAGAGGTCAACCATCACCTCCAATAGTTGTCGCCGGCTATATATTGCCCGCAGAATCCTTGCCCTGACGAGGTCATGGAGCAGGATTCGAGGATCCTCACTGTAGAGTTCGCCACGATGCTTGTGAATCCGCTCGATTGAGGCAATAGTCCGGTCACAGAGGGGATCGGGGATGTCTTGCGGGCGAAGCTGTTGGTTGAACCAGTTTTCGATTCCGGATTCCAGGATGGTTCGATCCCCGGGGCGCGGCCCGAATGTACACCGGTTGAGGACATGATGGGTGAAATCAATTTTATCCGATTCGGGTGCGGTTCCCGGTGGACGCTCCCTCTGGTCGACACCCGCAGGCATTAATGATCCAAGTCGATCGCAACCGCCTCCCGCTGCCACTAATGAAAGCAGCCCGATATTTGAGCAGAACTCGCGTCGGTCGAGGCTCATGCCTCCGTGGTCGCGTCTTGCGTTTTCGGAGTGCGGGACTGGATAATGCTTCCCAGTCCAAGAATGAGGGTTGTTGGCAACGCCAGAAACCATCCCAGTAGTGGTAGCATCCATGTCATTACAACGAGGAGGGATATCCCGTACAGCGATCGAACCGAGTGTGACATCTCCTTCGGGTACACTCGCAAGGCTAGGCACCGAACTAGACCGCCGGCTCCAAGCAAACCCAAAAGAATGACAGAAAGACCGATGACCACCGCGATGAATTTGCCACCTGCAAAGGGAATTGCATTCATGACTGCAAACAGGATGATACCAATGATAAAGAGGCCCAGTCCAATGAAGAACGACCGCCAGGGTTTACTTCCCAGGATTACCGCTCCTCGCCCAGTGAATTTCGGGAAGAGGATTGCCGAGACAGTCAACCAGGCTGCGGCTACGAGCAACACCCCCACATGAATAAAAAACCACATGTAGACCTCTGCGCTGGTAATGGGTATATTCATGATTTTTTAGGTTGAGTTATATTGATTTGACCGGTGCGTGTATTTTCCAATCTCCTTAGCTTAAGTTTCTAGGAATGTCCCTGTCTCCCTGATTCAACTGTAGTTTACGATTTTGCGGAGTGTCAACAGTGCACAGGGATTTCAGGGTCCTTGCTCGATTTCTGACTTTTCCCGTTGAAAACCTCAATGATTGGTTATTCCTTTCCTAGTCACACATTTCCCTTTCCCTTATTTTCATGAAGATTGTTTCCCGTTT
>JABJCN010000186.1 GCA_018668635.1 Opitutia bacterium | reverse complement strand
GAGGTCAATGCCAAGGCTCCGTTGTGGCTTACAGGGGAGCTCCTTCCCCATATTAAGACGAACGGTGGTGCGGTTTTGAACATCGCTTCAATAGCTGGGTTTCAACCTGCACCTTTTTTTGCAACCTATGGTGGAACAAAGGCATTTTTGGTTAGCTGGAGCCTAGCATTGGCTGAGGAATTAAGGCCGATTAATATCCCTGTGCTTACTGTTTGTCCGGGGCCCGTTCATACCAACTTTTTTCGTTCTGCCGGTTTCGAGAGTCCGCCTGTAAGCAAATGGAATGGGCAGACACCAATACAGGTTGTTGAGTGGTCACTTCATGCATTGGAAGGGGGGCGGAACTTGATCGTTACCGGTTGGAACAATCGTATCCTTAGTTTCTTTTCCTCTTTGGTGCCACGCCGATTTATTGGACGCATCTCCGCCTTTGTCGTTAAAAAGATGCGTGTAGAACAATTTAAAAAATAAACCAAAGAAATTAGGTATTTATTATGGGATCAAACTATCAAGGAAACTCTTTTGGTAAGGATGCGCCTCTCGTCGATCTTGATGAACTGCTTGAATGGATTATTCATGAGGATGATGACCTCCTTGTTATTGATAAACCTGGGTGGCTTGTTTGCCATCCATCCAAGAATGGCCCTCTCTCAAGTCTGGTTGGTGCCTGTAGGGAATACACTGGCCTGGAACGCCTGCATCTTATAAGCCGTCTGGATCGTGAAACCAGCGGTGTGGTCATTCTCGCCAAGCGACCGTCCATCGCCCGACAACTACAGATGGCAATGGAAAAATATCAGTCCAAAAAAATCTACCTGGCCTTGCTTCGTGGTGAAATGCAACATCCTGCCCGTGTTGATGCTCCACTCGGTCGTGATACTCAAAGCCTTGTTCATGTAAAGCAGACAGTTCGTGTGGATGGGATTGGGAAACCCGCCGAGACCTTGTTTACTCCTTTAGAGTGTCGCAACGGCTTCACCTTTGCCCAGGTTCAGATTCTTACGGGGCGTAAACACCAGATTCGTGCTCATGCGCTACACATTGGACACATGGTTGCCGGGGATAAAATTTACGGTCCTGATGATATTCTTTACCTGGATTTTATTGATGATGGTTGGACTTCGCGACATGAAGAACACCTCGAATTAAAAAGACAGGCACTTCATGCATGGAAGATTACGGTTACTTGTGAATCCGGTGACTACAGCTTCTCCGCACCGTTACCTTTGGACATATCTCGACTTTGTGAGGAGAAACTGGGCAAAGTACCAGAGTTTTAAGCCTTGCGCGCCGAAGGTTCTTCGCAACCATCCATCCCCAATTTTAGAAAGTCATGTCTTCAGTTCGTGTTAGATTTGCTCCCAGTCCAACTGGTTTTTTTCATATAGGAAGTGCCCGCACCGCGCTTTTTAACTGGCTTTATGCTCGTCACACAGGCGGGGTGTTTGTATTGCGAATAGAAGATACAGATAAGGAACGTAACACCGAGGAATCCCTTCAGATATTATTGGATGGCATGAAGTGGCTTGGATTAGACTGGGACGAGGGTCCGGATGTTAATGGTGATTATGGACCTTATTTTCAAAGCCAGCGGACTTCCATTTATCAGGAATATCTAAAGAAACTACAGGATGCAGGGCGCACCTATGAAAGGGACGGTGCTATTTTTTTTCGACTGGAAGGGGAACGCTACTCTGAGTTCGATGACTACAAAAAGTGTGAAATTGAGAAGGTGCGTGCCGCCCCACAAGTTATTGACGATAAGGTTCGCGGACGTGTAGAGAGGGCTGAGGAGAAGGATTTTGTGATTTTTCGGTCCAACGGCGAACCGGTCTTTCACTTCGTTAATGTTGTGGATGACATTGCCATGGGCATTACCCATGTTATCCGTGGAGAGGATCACCTTTCGAATACCAGCAAGCATTGTGAACTTTTTCGGGCTTTTGGTGCTGAGCCTCCTGTATTTGCGCACATTCCACTAATTCTAAAGTCGAGCGGTCCCGGCAAGATGAGCAAGCGCGATGAGGGTGCCCTGATTGAGGATTATGAACAAAATTGCTACCTTCCTGGAGCAGTTCGAAACTATCTATGTCTTCTTGGGTGGAGCCCGAAGGATGATCAAGAGATCATGGCCATTGATGAGATAATTGATCGTTTTGACTTTGATGGCATAAACCAAGGTAATGCACGCTTTGATGAAAAGAAGATGGCACATATCAATGCCGAGTATATCAGGCAGCTCCCATTGGAGACGCTGGCTTGGATGGTGTCCCCAATTTTGGTCAAGTCGGGATTGATGGATACTTCCTCGGATGAAGATTATTTTCAGGATGTCCTGCGGGTGAGTCAGGAAAAAATGACTGCGCTTAATACACTTCCTTCACTTATTGGCTATTTTTTTACGGAGGACTATCCATTAGATGATAAGACGAGATCTAGAATCTTCAAAAAAGGAGACCCAGTTGATCGAGTTATTGAATTTCTTTCCACAATGGATGGGGTGGATGAATTTACATCGGAATCAATCGATGCATTTTTCGAGGATTTGTCTGCACGAAACGGCTTTAAAAAATTTGAGTACTTTCCGGTTATTCGATTTGCTGTCAGCGGCACCGGAGGAGGCCCTGAACTTTTGCCCATGCTCGAAGTGTTGGGGAAAGATCGTGTCAAGTCCCGTCTTGAATGTTTTATTAAAAAGGTATCCTAACCCATGCACTTATGAGTCAAGAAGACAAACCTCTACACTTTATTCGACAGATAATTTCAGATGATGTTTCTGAGGGAAAAAATGAAGGAAAAGTACTTACCCGGTTTCCTCCTGAACCCAATGGATATCTCCATATCGGTCACGCCAAGTCAATCTGTCTAAACTTTGGTGTAGCCAAGGAATTCGGAGGTGTTACAAATCTTCGTTTTGATGACACCAATCCAGACACTGAAAACGTTGAGTATGTAAAGTCGATTCAGGAGGATGTTAAATGGCTCGGTTTTGAGTGGAATGGTGAACCTCTTTTTGCCTCACAATATTTCGATAAAATGCATCAGTTTTCTATTGAACTAATCAAACAGGGTAAAGCTTATGTTTGCGATCTTTCAATGGATGAATTAAGGGCTTATCGGGGTACGCCTACTGAGCCAGGTCGGGAGAGTCCTTATATGGGGAGATCCATTGATGAAAATATTGACCTTTTTCAACGCATGAAAAATGGTGAATTCCCGGATGGATCAAAAACGCTTCGTGCAAGGATCGACATGGCCTCTCCGAATATGCACATGAGGGACCCAGCCCTTTATCGGATAAAGCATTCAAATCACTACAGAACTGGTAATGATTGGTGCATTTATCCAATGTATGATTATGCCCATTGCTTAGAGGATTCAATCGAGTGTATTACTCACTCCATTTGTACTCTTGAATTTGAAGTGCATAGACCCCTCTATGATTGGGTGCTCGAAAGCCTTGATGTTTTCCCCTCCAGACAGTACGAATTTGCGCGCCTAAATTTGGGTTACACCGTGATGAGCAAACGCAAATTACTTCAATTGGCAGAGGAAGGCCATGTATCGGGTTGGGATGATCCTCGAATGCCAACCATTTCCGGCTTGCGCCGTCGAGGATATACTCCCGAATCCATTCGTAATTTCTGCGAGGTTATTGGTGTTACAAAGTTTAACAGTCTTACAGATATTGCTTTACTTGAGCATTGTGTGCGGGATCATCTCAACAAGGTGACGCATCGCACGATGGCTGTACTTGACCCTATAAAGGTGGTCATTACTAATTACCCTGAGGGACAGGTTGAGGAATTGGATGCGGTTAATAACCCGGAGGATGAATCTGCCGGTACCCGAAAGGTTCCATTCACTCGCGAGCTTTACATAGAGCGCTCTGATTTCATGGAGGACCCTCCCCGTAAATTTTTTCGTCTTGGAATTGGCCGTGAAGTCCGTTTCAGGTGGGCCTACTTTCTTACCTGCCATGATGTGGTTAAGGATGCAGAGGGCGAAATTATTGAAATTCACTGTACATATGACCCTTTGACTAAAGGTGGAGACGCACCGGATGGACGGAAAGTTAAAGGTACCATTCACTGGGTATCTGCAGAGAAGTCAATTACTGCCGAGGTTCGCCTCTACGATCGTCTTTTTACAGTTGAAAAGCCAGATGCTGGCAAGGATAAGGACTTTAAGGAGTTTCTTAACCCGGATTCCCTTCAGGTAATCGAGGCTCGCATTGAACCTCATCTGGCTAAAGTTGCCGAACCTGGTTATCGGTGCCAGTTCGAGCGCACCGGTTATTTCTGCGCCGACCCTGACTCATCCCCAAGCAAACTTGTGTTTAACCGTACCGTTCCTCTTCGAGACAGTTGGGGCAAGGTCAAGAATAAGTAAAACTACAAGAAATAACGATTGAAATAACAGCTAAAGATTTATACTGCCATTACCTTGCGGCATACATCGGCTCGGGATACGGACCCCACGAGTTTCCCGTTTCTGACTACAGGTAACCGCCTAATTTGTTTGGTTACCATGAGTCCCGCAGCCTTCAGTACATCATCATCCGGGTGAATGGTGATTGGGTCTCGAAGAACCAATTCTTCGAACCCCTTTTCCGCATTAGCTTTCCCTGCATCCATAAATAGATCGTAGGAACTGGATAAGGTACCCCCTTCCTCCATGACCATGCTCAGTTCTGGAAGAATGTTGCGGATTAGGTCTCCCTCAGACAAAACATCGATGAAATTATTTTCATCATCTACGACGACAAGATCGCTACATTGATTGGTGCTGATTTCTTCCGCTGCCTTTCGGATTGTGGATTTTATTGGAATTCGTGGGGCTGTATGACTCATGATTTCACAGACTTTCATAATTCAATAATTTCATTTTATAAAAATTGGTCAAGGTTAGTGCATGAATTGTAGTATCACTACCTGGTTCAATATTTACAAATCCGATTCCGCTTGCAAAGAATTTGGAAAAGCAGTTTTTTACATTCATTTTCTATCAGGGCCGTTAGCTCAGTTGGTTAGAGTGCTACCTTGACATGGTAGAAGTCACTGGTTCGAATCCAGTACGGCCCACCATTTGGTAAGAATAATGCGTGGTTTAAATTGGATTTGGTTGACTGCAGTTTTTTTCACAACTTTAGCATGCTCCAAGGTTGATCGCCCTGTTAACCGAATACCTGCGGAAAAAGTTTGGAAGAGTGTTCGTGCACATGCATCCAAACAGGGTTTGGACCCGCATTTCGTTTTTGCTATCTGCAATGCTGAGAGCAGTTTAAACGCAAATGCCCAAACCAGCGTTGCGCGTGGGATGATGCAACTTACCGAACCCGCATGGAGTGATGCCACCCGCAAACCTTTCAGCAAGGCATTTGACTGGGAGACAAACATCGAGACCGGTGTCCTTTATTTGGTGAAACTTAAGGGTATGCTGATTAAAGAGGGTGTATTCAGTTATTCTCGGTTGGCGGCCAGCTATCTCCATGGGTTCAAGCGTCTAAAGGGGCACCGATTTTATGTTGGGAAACTACCTCGCCCCGAAAACCTTATCTACCAAAAGCTTTTTGATGGGGAGATTGCTCCTATCACGGTCCCCGGGGAGAAGAATTGAAAGGGTAGTCTTTACTGTTGGAGTTCTTTTGAAAGCTTCTCCAGACCCAGCAGGTTTTCCTTAAGTACAAGTTTCACATCTCGATTGGATACATGACCAAGGATACCGATTGGGCCTCTATACTTTTGCTCGATGATTACTTGCATCATTGATTTTTCATGTTGTCCCTGCCCAATGGGTAGAATTTTCCGGAAATTAGATTCTTCTGACATTCCGTTTAGATTGAGGCATAGCAGATGGGGTTTCATAATTGAAAATGACTGGGAAAAATCTTTAATTTGTTCATGACCATGGTGAAAGTTGTACACAATGCCTGTATGCTTGTGCCCCATGCGTTTTAGTTCCTTACATACGGCAACCAGGTTTTCAGGTTCACCTCCCCAACCGCCATGATTGTAGAGTCCCAGCTTTAGCTTTAGTGCCCCGGTTTTTTCAGCAAGGGGTACCATGTTTTTTACTGCGACTTTAACTCGTTGATTCTGCGTGTCTTCCCTTGGACTCCCTAGGGTTTTCCATATTTGGGGGCGAATCCCGTATTTGGGTATAAGTGATCCCATGTTGTCATGCCAGCCCCAGAATGCAAAAAACTCAATTCCATACTTTTGGTACTGGATAATCTCCTCTTCAAAAAATTCCACATGGGGTTTGCGCCAGTCATAGGCTACTTTGGAAAGGCCCAATTGAGCCACCATTATAGCCCTTTCCTTAGGTGTCCGTTGCTTTGAGTCAAATGGAACTATACACCAAGCGACCAGATTGTCTTTCTGGAAAAATGACTGGGTTGAATCATTTTTTGCCAAGTTTTTCCCGCTCGCCAATACCATGACGATGAGAATGTAAAAAATTCTCAAATTTAGGAGAATCAACCGTTGAGCTGTCGCTTAAGGTCGGCAACCTCAATAGTAAGTTTGTTGATTTCTCTACTCGCTTCACTTTCCTTTTCCTTGGCTGCCGTCAGAGCCTTCCCCATGGCCTCTGATGCGGCATTGGTCTGGGAGGTTGCTGCTTTAAAGATTTCATCATCATCAACATCCGTCAGTACTGAACGTGCCTTGTCTACAGTTTCCTTGAGGGTGGCAAACTGTTGTTCCCGCGCATCGACCTGTAACTTCCATTTACTCTGTTCCACTTGTGTCTTTGCCAAGACTTCCTCCCGCTTATTCAATTCCTCTGCAACTTGCTTGACTTGGTTTTCACATATATTCAGTTGTTCATCGGCTTGTTTGCATACTTTTTCAGCCTGACCAAGCTTCAATTCGGCCTCCTTGAATTCTTGATCCCTCTTTTCTTTTTCGGCCTTGCAGGTTGCGAGAATTCTTTCTTCTTCATCGACCTTGCGTGTAGCATTTTCACAGGCGGTCTTTGTCGTTTCGCAGACTTGCTTGGATTGTGTTTGGGCATTTTTGCATTCCCCAAGTTGTTTCTTGGCCTGTTCCAGTTGTGCTGAAAGTCCTCCCGTGCCAGTGGGTTTGGTGATTTCCGGTATCGTTACATTCGCAATAGCTACTGGTGTTACAGTGGTTGATATCGGTGTCAGTTCATGTGCCGGAGTCGGTGTTCCAGTTTGTGCTGGTGGGGATAGCATTGGAGCACTGGTTTGTGCAAATGGAGGAGGAGTATCTGGCATTCCCAATGGTGGTCCAGCCATTGGCGATGGTTTATTGTCCAAATCTTGGGGTTCTGTAATCTTGGCAGGAGGTAACTTTCCTTCTTGAGGACTATCTGGCGGAATTTTCTTTGCGGGGAGTTTCTTTGTGAATACTTTCCTCCGGGGGGCACCAAGTTTTTCAAGTGTGATAAAGTTTGGGTCTTCACTTTCCTGTTCACTCACCTGAACGATGACCAGTGACTTGTCGGGAACTGTGCCATGAAGCTTAAAAACTTCATCAAGGGACATCGGTTCATCGTTTAACTCTTCGTCATCGAGCATGACCCACCATTCATCTGCCAATTTCTTTTCCTTAAGCCAATTTCGGATTTTCGCTTCTTTCATTCTTTTGTGACTGGTTGACGAATATATATTTGATTTGCTTATTGAATATACGAAAGGATATAATTCATTGGTGAAAAGCAAATAAGATATTTCGAGATGGAATTTCTATTGTTGATTTTTTATGCGAGTGCTGGCGGGGTGCTTGGTATGATCCTCGGATCTCTGGCAGGATCAATGGCTGCAGCTGTCTGGAATTTATGGTCGGTTGATTTGCCTGAGCGAGGGATACGCAGGAAGGTGTGTGGTTTTGTATGCCTTTGTGTGGGGGGATTTATCGGGGTGCTGGCTGGTGTCCTTTATCGTATTCTCTAGCTATTCCTCAATAACAATCCGGTAGAGTCGTTGGGTGCTTCCATTAATGGGTAGATTGTACTGGTGGATTCCCTCCCTGATCGATGTTGAGGTTTCAGATTGCCAGGACTCGCTTGGTTTGACTGTGGACTCAAGGCGGTAGATTTTCCCCTGAAGCCCTTCAAAGGTGAATAAAAATTGTCCATCTTGGAATTTCGGTTGGCCCAAGGTGAAGCTTTTGTTGGGATCCTTTGGGTCTGTCCCCGCAAGGTACTCGATATGATTTTCCTGACCGTCGCCGTCATAGTCTCCCGATCCTGTTTGGCTTAGGTCGCCGAAGTGGGTGGTCTCCCACTCGTCTGGAAGATCGTCGGAATCATCGTCCCGGGTTGGGTCGGTTATCTGGATATGAAGTGTTTTGGAGAAGTTTTCCCCGTAGCTGTCAGTGACTCTAACACTTACTGTGAATGGACCTTTTTCGCTCACTTCAGTGGCTTTTTTAAGAACCAATTGGTTTTGTTCGATGCTGAATCGTTCGTTTCCAGGATTCGTCATTACAAATGTGAAATTATCGCGGGGGTATGTGTCGACTGCGATGAGTATACCAATAATACCACCTACCTCAAGATTTCGGTTGAGTGTTCCTGGTGTGAGGAGGATGTCCGTCGGAGCGGAGTTTGAGGGCTCAGGTCCTCCGGGGGATCCATTCATCACACGTCCCGTACGCCAACTGGATGGTAAGCCCCAGTTTTCCGGATAGGCATTTTCATCAGTGATTTCGAGGGAGAATCCATCTCCATCTGAAGCCTTGTGCCAATCGTCATCGTAGTTGAATTCGAGGATGCCGATACCCGTGGCCGTTTCTAGGCGGATTTTTTCTCCGCTGTTACTTAGATTGCCTGAAAATTGTCCATCCGGGGCTTCACCGTAACGCTCTTGGAAGGCGTCTATGTCGTTTGCAAGTACGATTGTCGCACCGGCTTGGAGCACACCTATTCCAAAAGTGTAGGAGATTCCATTGGTGAATTTTACTCGAGATAAATCTACAGTCATATTTCCTGTGTTTTTAAGCTCGATGTACTCTTGAATTGAGCCTCCCAGGGGATTGTACATGATCTCGGTGATGCGAAGTTGGCCCAATAGTGCCGCTTCATTTGGATCGGAGGTGGAGTTTGACCTACCCGGGGTTGGGAGTGGAAAATAAGTGAAGGTGGTTGCGCCGTCCGTTGTCCGTCCCTCGGAGACGTCCGTTTGTTGCGGACCGAAGGTTACGGTATCGATTGTTTCGAGGTCGGCGGTGCGCAGGGAGATCATTTCCCGTTGAGCTGAGAGCTGAAAATTGAGGTGGCGTGCATCCTTGGATGTCTTTCCTATGGCAAGGAATGTTATGTGTCCTTGAGCCGGGATATAGGAGTTTGGTGTAATCCGGTGAAGTGCGGGATCGCCGATCGGGTTGTCAGTCAGGTGGAATCCGCCAATCTTGACGGGAAGGGGGGAAGGGTTGTAGATTTCAATAAAGTCATCATTGAAGATACGTGCGCCATCTGCGAGCCACTCGTTGATCTTGAGGTTCCATGGGCTTTGCATGGGCACCCGCTGGTTTCCTGCCTCGGGTGTGGGGACACCCAGGGCCCAATGTAATTCTGGATCGCGGCCAATAGACATGTCGGCTATTTGTAGACCAAAGGTTACTTGATCGAGAATGGTGGCATCGGCTTGGGTGCTATCGAGAAGGTAAAGCTCGTCTCCTTCGGCATCAAGGGCGAATCCGAGGTGAATGCCGGATGCAGATTGATTGCTGTCTGCGTACAAAACCTTGTATTCACCCGCTGGTAAAATGATTCCACCAGGGAAGACAAATTTATCCTTCTGATTAATATTGTCTGTAATAGCAAGTCCCTCCAGCAGAATGGGGGTCGTTCCTGCGTTGAAAATTTCAACATAATCCGGCAGGGTTCCTTCGTGTTCAAGGGCTCCAGTGTTGTTCGCTAGGACTTCGTTTATACGGACAGGGAAGTAGTCTGGCTTGATGGTCCATGAATCTGACTGGGTTTCGTGTAGGTCATATTGCCACCCTCCTTCGCTATTTTGATTGATGCCCCGAACGTATATTGAGTATTCCCCGTAGGGTAGATTATTCAGTACAATGGGCTCTTCCACCGGATATATAGTTGAACTATATTGGCCTGTCTTGTTAAGACGATATCGATAATGGGTGACATCCCCGCCCGCGACTTGTAGGGATGCCGACCTCAAGGGGGTTTTCGCCGTCGGCACCCCGTTTATCAGGGTCTTGAGTGGGGGAGGCGTGTAGTTTTCCGGAAACCAGTTTGTGTTGCTGAGGACATAATTGGTTCGGGTCCCCATAAAATTAACCATATTATTGATACGGGATTGTGGCACCTCGGGGAGAAGTTGGTTTTCAAGGAAGGACCTGAATTTATTCGTCTCAAAAAATCCTTCAGCCCAGTCCTTTATAAAGGCGAGGTAGCGGGGACGAATTTGTGGATGATTTATTAGACGGCCTAGGGCAGGGACATTTGTGCACTTAAATAGGTTCCATGTGTTGCTTGAGAACAGGGAGTCAAGGTCGTGGGAGATCATGCGAAATCTTGGATCTTTGACACCCGAGTACATTGCGTAATCGTCACCTTGTCGGTCTCCTTCAACAAGTCCTCCTTCGTTATTGGACAAGAGTGCATGGAGTGCGAAGTATTTTAGCCATTGATCCAAATCAAGATGCGAATGGATTGGCGGAGGGCTATTCGGGTCAAAGAAATTAGTCTGGTTGGATATTTCGCTCAATGCCTTGGTTAGGGCGATCACGTCTGACCAGTTCTCCGTGGTGGAGTTTGTAAGCTTGATGTAGCTGGAGTAGGCGGTTGTATTGCCTGGGTGATAGACTAGGCCAGATCCCAATCCACCCTGAGGAGACTCTGAACCTTTTCTTCTACCCTTGTATAGATTTCCATTTGAATCTCTTGGGAAAGTGCTTTCAACAAACTCCGTACTCAGGGGCTGCAGCTGAACGTAGTGGCCATTTGACTGTTGATGTTGTCCGTTGATGAAGAAGTCAATGGCCGTGGCCCTTGCGGCAGGCAAGCCTAGCTGATTAAAGATGGCGCTACCAGCAAGTTGACTGTACCAATTGACTGGGTTTATATTTATTCGAGTGAGGTCCTCCCATGGATCATCGCGTGACAAGTTGATGCGATAGGGTGGGGGATTACTCCCCCGACTACCACTACCGCGGTAGCGCATGCCAACTCTGTAGCAGACCTCGGTTTTGCCATCAAAAGATGTGACGAATGTGCTGTTGACCATGGAGTCAGATTTTCGGTTGGCAGCCAAATGGCCCGATCTTTCCTTACTGGTAGTGATTACTCTATATACTGGCGTGTTGTTTTCTGTGCCTTGGGAGTCGAAAACTTGGAAGTGGCAGTTGGCCTCTTGCACCCCGGAGTCATTGGTTGGGCCTGGCCATGTCCGAACGTTATGTCCATCGGTTGCCTTGACATAGAATTCCACTATGGTCCCGTTGGGGTGAGGGGGAAGGATTGCGCCGTAGGTTTGGTCACCGGCTTTGCCGTCATCTGAGGCACCATTATCAAGCATTATCGATTGATTGAAAAAAGAGGCTCCATCGACTCTCCAGTAAAGCTGGGCATTTGAGGGCGGTGCACCGGAGTCATCCTTTATCTCTGCACTTATAGCGACATGATCATTTGAGGTCGGCAGGGCAGGCGAATGCCTCACTTTAAGAATAAATGGAGCCACATCAGAAGTTGCCTGTGAATTGATGAAACCGGGCGTACCTCCATTGAACTTGCTGGCGAACCAGTTTTGACCATTTTTGTTTGATGCTTCTGGATTGCCAAGTTCAAGGGATCGGCCTTGCCCATCATGGAGCGCTTCCCAGATAAAGCCTGTAAACCCATTGTGAGGTGGACCCACTCTGCGAACTGCCCAGTCTCCTTCATCATGATAGGGGACCTCGTCCATATTTTTGCCATTGGCATCCTCCAACTGAAGTTTTTCTCCTGAGTTTGAAAGTTGTCCAATCCAGTTTCCCAAAAGCTTTCCATCAAATGTGGGGTAACGGGTTCTAAATGTTAGTCGGTCCGATGTTACTACAAGGTATTCCCCGATTCCAAGACGGGTATTATCGGGAAATGTATAGGAGACTCCCTTTGAGAAGCGCCAACCTGAGAGGTCTGCTTCAAGGGAACCCGTATTTTGTAGTTCGATGAATTCTTCCTGTGGTTTGTCTCCCAGCGTATTATACATTATTTCGTTTATGACGATGCGGGCCTTGGGCTTGGAAATATTGATAGTTACCCTAGTAGTCGGTTCACTGGCTGGAGAACCGGCAAGTCGATAGGTGAAGATATCAGTTCCTGTAAAGTCAGGAGAAGGCGTGTATTTAAATGCGCCATTTTCATGGAATTCGAGTTGTCCGTTCTCCGGGGGCGTGGCAAGGATTGTGTTCAAGGCAGGGCCATCTGGGTCGGAGTCATTTGCCAGTAATCCCTGGGCTATACCGACGCTTAAAATCTGATTGATGGCCATATTATACTTGTCAGGAGTAGAGATGGCGGGATCGTCTATTGGGCGGATTAGCAATTCAACCGTTACAGGTTCAGTTGTCTGTTGCCCATCGGATGCCAAGTAAGTGAAGCTGTCCAGACCCCCATAGTTCGGGTTTGGAATGTATTTAAATGTACCGTTTGGGAAAAATTCAAATTGCCCTTTGGTCGGAGGGTTGATGAGTGTTGCTGTCAAGGGGGTCTCTTCAGGATCCAGATCGTTCTTGAGTACACTGTTTGACTCCGTAGTCTCGAGGGAACTGTCCTCATCAAGTGTATACTGGTCAGGTTGAGGAATAGGGATGCCGTCGACTGTTATTCTTACCGTGGCAAGTCTGGACTGCTTAGATCCATCAAATGCTCGATACTTAAACTCATCGATGCCAGCAAAACCCGGATTTGGCGTATAGGTAAAGCTTCCGTTATTTTTGCTAACGAGGAGTCCGTTTTCTGGTTTCTTGCCAATCATGAAATAAAGCCTGTCGCCATCGGCATCCTTATCATTTAGAAGAACGCCAACCTTGCCGTTCGGTTGAACCTCAATATCGTCAAAGAAGACCTCTGCATATTCGTCCAGGGCAGAAGAGTTGTTGCTGTAAATGCCCGCCCAGATAGTGTGCCATCCCGCATCCAGTTCCTCGGTGAATGTCTCTTCTCTCCACCCAGAGTTAAAAGCGGTGCCGCCATTGCCGTCACCATATTGATTAATGAGCGTGTTGCTCCCATTGTTGCCAAGCAACTTCATGTTGATACCAAAGACAGCGGCAGCAAACTCGATGCTCTCGTAACCGGACGCCATGGTCATCCGGTATCTTACTTTAACGGAAACCTCTGTCCTTTCATTAAGGACGAAAGGTTTCTCAAATGTCCCGGAGCTTTCACCGATCCCGGTCCCTTGTCGTTGTGTGGGGCCGGTCTTGATCTGAAGTCCACCGCCTACTCGGCCTGCATTGGCTTTCCATGAGCCTTGTATGTATTGGGCATTTTGGGTTCCCATCGAGTCCTTTACCAGTGAAAATCCCTCTGTATCAGAATCAAATGAGGATTCGAGGATATTACTACCGATCTCAATTTTTTGGCCCTGTAATGTCATGTAGGCATCATCAACTGCAACTGGTGCCTTATTTGCACTGCCTGACTGTGGCACCAAAAAGGTACCTGCAACACAAAGTGTCACTAGTTTGATCCAGTAATCTATCATCAAAGGCGGTATAGGGGGATGCTAATTAATGAACTGCCTTTTTATAAAATTACATCCGAGAATGCAAGATTATGATGCTGAATTCAATTCGGGTTGTATTGAAGATTCTTAGCGAAAAGAAGATTGCCGAAGGTCAGAAAATATCTATCTAGCTCTATTCCCCTATTGGAATGGATAATACTTTTACAGTCATTCAGCGAAACATCCGCTTAGACTTTCCCCATCGTGCCTACTTCACCCATGGTGCGTTCGACGCGGATAATCCTGTCTTGGGAGATATACTGAAACCCCTACTTGATGGTTGTCTTACGAAGACCCTTGTATACATTGATGAGGGACTTGTAACTTGTGGGAAAGGATTGGTTTTTGGAGTCGAAAATTTTTTCCAACATCATTCGAAAACTCTAGATCTTGTTGCGGAACCGATCCTTGTTCCAGGTGGTGAAGAGGTTAAGAATGATTGGAAATGGGTTGAGCATATATGGGATGCTATCAATCGTTTCGGTCTCTGTCGCCATTCTTTTGTTGTGGCAGTTGGAGGCGGAGCCATGCTTGATGCAGTAGGTTTCGCTGCTGCAACGGCTCATAGGGGGGTTCGGTTTGTCCGTCTTCCCACCACAACATTGAGCCAGGGTGATGGTGGCGTTGGCGTTAAGAACGCTGTCAATTTCTTCAATAAAAAGAACTGGGTTGGAACATTCTCCGTACCGGATGCTGTAGTCAATGATTTCCGGCTTCTTCAGTCACTGCCCGAGAACCAGAAACGTGCCGGTTATATTGAAGCCGTCAAGGTTGCGTTAATCCGAGATAGTTCATTCTTCAAATTTATAGAAGATAACGCATTTGCTTTAGGTCAGTTTGATGCTCGGTCCATGGAAGAGGTTGTGCGTCGCAGTGCGGCCTTGCACTTGCAACATATTGCTGCATCCGGAGACCCTTTTGAGAAAGGTTCAGCGCGTCCCTTGGATTTTGGGCACTGGATTGCCCACAAACTTGAGCAGGTTTCTGAATTTGAAATTGGACATGGTGATGCCGTAGCCATTGGCATTGCTGCAGACCTTCTTTATTCTGTCAAAGTAGGACTTCTGGAGCAGGAAACGGCAGATCGAATCATTAATTTAATAAGAAAGCTTGGCTTTAACCTTTACAACGAGCATCTGAACAAGCGCTCTAAATCCGGTGAATGGATAATTCTGGAGGGTCTCGAAGAATTTAGGGAACACCTTGGTGGCCAATTGACCATCACTTTAATCCAAGGGATCGGTCAGGGTTTGGAAGTGAATACAATGGACCGTAATCTTGTCCTTGAGGTGCTGGAGGACATGAGAGAAAACCTGCGAGTTGCATCTTGAATGGGCCGTACTGCAGTTCTTAACATTGTTGGTCTGACTCCCGGGTTGGTTGGTGCACATACCCCGAGCATCCTGCGCTTTTCAGAACAAACCAGTATCACCCCGGTTCGACCTGTATTACCGGCTGTTACCTGTACTGCTCAGTCCACCTACCTGACAGGTAAATCCCCATCCCTGCACGGTATTGTTGCGAATGGATGGTTTGATCGTAAACTTTCTGAACATCACTTCTGGAAACAATCCAACCATCTTGTTGAGGGAGAGAAAATTTGGGAAACGCTTCGCAAAAAAAATCCTGACTACACTTGCGCCAAGATGTTTTGGTGGTTCAATATGTATTCCTCTGCGGACTGGAGTGTCACCCCGCGTCCGATGTATCCGACTGATGGTCGCAAGATATTTGATGTATATACTCATCCCTTATCTATGCGAGATAACATCAAAAATGATCTGGGAGATTTTCCATTTCATTCTTTTTGGGGACCGGCCGCTGGAATAAAATCCTCCCAATGGATTGCTGAGTCGGCAAAATGGATTGAGGATAAACAATCTCCCGATCTAAACCTGGTCTATCTACCCCATCTCGATTATAATTTACAACGTTTGGGCCCATCCGATTATTCCATCGAAAAAGATCTTATTGAAATTGATAAAGTTGTTGGTGATTTAATTGAGTATTACTCGACTCGAGGAGTGCAGGTTTTATTGCTTTCAGAATACGGTATTACAGACGTAAATAACCCCATTTTCCCGAACCGGAAGTTTAGGGAGAAAGGGTGGATTGAAATTAAGGATGAAATTGGTCTTGAATTATTGGACTGTGGGGCCTCGAAGGCATTTGCCATAACGGATCATCAGGTTTCCCATATATATATAAATGATAAGTCGATCAAGGGGGATGTTAGGCATGTATTGGAGTCTCTGGATGGTGTCTCAAAAATCTATGATAAAGATAACAGATCGGTGGTGGGATTAGATCATTCGAGATCTGGTGATCTAGTTGCTTTTTCAGATGAGAAATCATGGTTTTCTTATTACCATTGGTTTGATGATTCGAAGGCTCCAGATTTTGCTCGTTGTGTGGACGTTCACAGGAAATATGGCTATGACCCGGTAGAGTTATTCCTTGATCCTTCCCAGCCTCTAATCAAGGGAAGGATCGCCCTCAATTTGCTGAAGAAAAAACTAGGCCTTCGAATGCTTATGGATGTGATTCCCCTCGACGCAGGTTTGGTCAAAGGTTCACACGGTTCACTGCCCGCCAACCAGGACGATTGGGCTGTTCTAATTGGTGATATTGGTACCGAGAGTGATTTTATTGAAGCTACTGATGTCCACGCCTATCTACTACAAGCTTGTGGTTGAGCTTTTGTCGGTTCGGTTACCCTAGCAATAGAGGACGAAGATGCCGATCATATAGGTTTTCCGTTACATTCCTTGATATGCTTTCCTCACAATTATCAAGCATGTCAAGATAACGGTCTCCCATTTTTGCTGCGACCTTGAAACCTACGTGAAGAAGCTGCCGGAAACTCTGGTTGAATCCCGGGTTTGATTGATCATGTCGCAATGCTGAAGTATATTGCTCTGCACTCCAGTCTTGCACTTCTTCTGCAGACGGAAGCCGTGCTATATCAACATCGATAACCGTTGCATACGGTGCACAAAGTGCTTCTCGGTTCTCCAGGGCTTGGGTGTAGATTTCCTTTGCCATTGCCAGTCCATCACCTCCGGCTTCTGCGAGACCGATCAGTTCCTCGAGCCATGTTGTGCCTGCTGTCTTGATATGAAGACCGGCACCGGTTGCCTGTAGCGCTCTTCGGATTGGTGCGTAAATGGAGAACTTATCACTTCCTGAGTGGACGCTTAGCTTAAGGGTTTCGGGGAGTCCATACTGTTTGATGGCAAATTCAATGACCGCGAGGTCCTCATTGAATTCCTTTTCAAACTGATCGATGTCACCCACATAGTCGACTCCCTTGTTGAAGCGGCCTGTAAACTTGGGTGCAATGGTCTGGAGTGGAACATTTTCATCAGCCAGGGCGGCAAGGATAACCAGCAATTCCCGTGGAGTCTGTGGATTGTCTGTCTCGTCCATGGACACTTCCGTGATAAAGGAACCTTCGCCCTTGGTGGAAAGTATATGTCTGTAGATGCGTCCTGCCTCTGCGGTTGCTTCCAGGTATTTGCCAGCAATAACTCCAATTTCATCCCGGGTTGCTTGTATGGGTGAGTCAAGCCCGTCAACCTCAATGGATCCAATCAGTTCCGGATGACGGTTGAGAAAAGCTTCCAGTTGATTGGAGTCTGTTGGTTTTCCTATTGAGTCCGCCACGTCTATCGTAAAGAAGTTACTACAGCTGGTATAGCCATCCACTATGTCAATATTGATATGGTCTGCATCAATGTAGAAAGGCTGGGTCCATCCGAGTTCCCGGATGGCAATCTCAG
>JABJCN010000192.1 GCA_018668635.1 Opitutia bacterium | reverse complement strand
TCTTTCGGCAGGAGGAACAGTCGGCGTAAGGAAGCGGATCATGACGCTTTCCTGGGATGGTTCAGGCAACCCGATCCCTGCCATCAACAGCCCGCGAAATGCCTTTGAAATGCTATTCGTTGGGAATGCGAAAATCTCCAAGGAAGACCAGCTCAAGCGACTTTATAATCAAAAGAAGATCGTGGATGTCATTCTTCAAGACTACAAGAGCCTGCAGCGCAAATTGGGCAAACAGGACCTTGCCAAAATGGATGAATACCTGACCGCGGTCAACGAGCTGGAAACGAAGATCATGAAAATTGAAAAGTTTTTCAACAAGGCTCTGCCCAAGGTGGATCGCACTGTGGATGACTACAAGCACCTCAAGGAGTGCGCCCCCGAGGAATACTATGACATGATGTATGACCTCATCTACTTGGCTTTTGAAACCAACCAGACCAACGTTGCCTCCTTCATGATCGGTTCCGAGGAATCGGGCGACCTGATGGCTTATTTCTCGGCTAGGCAAGTAAAGGGAAATATTCACAAGTTCACCCATACCAACAAGTTTGAACAACTGGGTCTTTGGGATCAGTTTCTACTGGCCAGGTTCCGCACCTTTCTCGACAAGATGAGCAAGAGCAGGGATGAGCACGGATCCTTGCTGGACAACACCATAGTCCTCCACGGCTGCGCCACCAGTACGTTGCATTGGTGCGAGCATTATCCAACGATCATCGCGGGAGGCAAAAACCTTGGCTACAAGCACGGCCATTATCGTGAGTTTCCCAGTAGCGTGCCCTTTTCCAATCTCTTCGTCAGCATGCTCGACAGCGCTGGGGTGCCCATCAAGAAGTATCATGACAGCACCGGGAGAATCGAAGAAATCTTTGGGTGATTTCCGAAAGTATATTGACCGCCTCCCCCTGCGTCCCGGCAAAAGTAGCAAGATGAAGTCATTCTTCCCTTTGCTGTTTTTTGTCTGTGCATCCGACTTGGCCCAAGGGCAGGAACCGGTAGTGTCCGAGGTCGCGGATGCCCGAGAGGAGCAGGCGGTTGCAAAGCAGATGCATGCCAAACCGGCGGTCGCAAATAAATTTTTCCGAAATTACTGTATCGATTGCCATGGGCCTAAAAAGCAGAAGGGCGACGTTCGACTGGATCAGCTTTCTTTGCGTGTGACCGACGACAACCACGAACTGTGGGAAGAGGTCGTGCACAACCTCCAGCGGGGCGACATGCCGCCCGAGGATGCCAAGCAGACCGCGACGGATGAACGACGGACGTTCCTTGCTGAGGCAATTCGGGAATTAACGAGGTACGAGGAGGACACGAAGGAGGCGCAGGACCCCTTGATGCGCCTGACCAACAATCAGATTGCTCACAGTCTTCAGGACTTGTTGCAAACGCACGAGCATATTGCGGACCAGCTCATTGGGGACCCGGTCGACAAGCACGGTTTTTCCCGGCAGTCGGAACTCGATCTTTCGGGTTCATACCTTCAACTCTATACCGATGCGCTCGAACGGATCATGGAGCGGACGATGCCGAAGATCGAACCGACCCGACCTAACGTGTTTCGCATCGCTGGCAATGATTGGGAAAAATGCCACTGGGCGGGCGACAACTATCTTTATTTGGGGCATCGGCGATTGTACGAGGGGCCAAAGTGGATCGGCGATGATTTCGAGATTCCCATACCACCCAAGCACGAATACCGAATGTTCCTGCGTGAAAACAGGGGCAAGGGCAGATTTCGGATTAAGTTAACTTTACGCAATGAGCCGCCAACCTACGGGTATGGAGAGCATTTTCTGATCAAAGCTGGATCACCCAAAGCTCAACCGGTTCCCGATCAAGAGGTGTTAAAAAATTTAGCCGAGCCACGGACTGTGCAAATTCCGAAGAAGGGAATCTACCAGATAGATGTTTTCTTACGTCCGTCGAGCCCGGTTGCGGTCGCTGCGGATTCTTCAAAATCACAGGAGGGATTGGTGGCTGCCTGGGGTTTAAACGGTGACACGCAGAGTGAATCCAAGCGTAAGGAATTGACCGGGCAACTCGTGGGTGGCGCAAAGTACCTTGATTCACCGATTGGCAAGGAAGGGAAGGCAATTTCCTTGGATGGGCATGATGATGCGGTGGTGATCCCGCGCAACCCCTTGATGGATGTGGGGAAAGGGGACTTCACCGTGGCTGCCTGGATAAATCCAAGCGAGTTGCGGCAGGCGGGTATCGTTTGCTTGGGCCGTTACAACTGGGTTCACGGATGGTATATGGACATGCTGCAAGGGGGGGTGTTGCGGATTGAGACAGTCAATCCTGCCAACAAAGGCAATGGGACCGTAGTTTCGAAACCAGGCATCCTCAGGGCAAACACCTGGCAGCACGTGGCGGCGGTGGTACGGCGGGGCGAGAATCAAACACGATTGTACGTCAATGGATTTGAGATGGCCTCCGGAACCGTTGCCCCCACCAACCTAGATAATCCGGCGGTGGCTATGCACATTGGACGGATACAGGGTTC
>JABJCN010000245.1 GCA_018668635.1 Opitutia bacterium | reverse complement strand
ACTTTCGGGAATATCTATAAATTCGATCTGTGGTTCCATCGCCATCGCTGAAAAGATGGCATTTGCCAGAGATATCCAAGTGTTGGCTTGGCCGGAACCAATATTATATAGACCAGTGGCCGTAGGCGTAGCCGCCAGATGCAAGGTCATTGCTACTGCGTCCTTGATATAGAGGAAGTCCCGTTGTTGCTCCCCATCCTTGTAATCTACTTTATGACTTCGGAATAGCTTAATTTTTCCAGTTTGAGAAATTTGATGGTATGCTTTATTCACAAGGCTACGCATTTCCCCCTTATGGTCTTCGTTCGGCCCGTAGACATTAAAATACTTCAACCCAGTGATATTGTTAAGCCACTTGTTGCGCTGGGCATGCAGATCAAACATGTGCTTGGAATATCCGTACATATTGAGAGGCCTAAAAGCGACAAGATCATCAGACTTGTCGTTCATGCCTTGTTCTCCATCCCCATATGTTGCGGCCGAGGAGGCGTATACAAAGCGAATGTCTTGATCCAAGGCCCAGTGGGCTAGGGAGGCTGTATATTGATAATTATTACGGACGAGGTAGCCAGCATCGGTCTCCATCGTGCTGGAGCATGCTCCAAGGTGCAGGACCAGACCAATTTCATTCAAGGAAGGATCCTTTTTGACCACCTTGTCCAAGAGTTGATCCGCCTCAATATATTCTGTGAAACGGAGCGGGGTAAGGTTTCGCCATTTTTCCGAGCGATCCAGTAAGTCGCTGATAAGAATATCTTCGACTCCTATTTCATTGAGGGCATTTACCAGTGCACTCCCAATAAAGCCAGCACCACCAGTTACGAGAATTCTTCCTTTCGGTAGATTCATTGAAAATTTTCTTATTTTGACAGTTCGAGGCTACGGGTGTGTGCGGCAGTTGCCGCTTTAGCAACGAGTTTCCTAAGATTGGCCGCTTCAAAAGTTTCCAGTGCGGCCTGGGTGGTGCCACCAGGTGATGTTACTGCAATTCTTAGCGCGACCGGATCTTCTTCGCTTTGCTCCAAAAGCTTTGCTGCGCCAATAAATGTTCTACGTGCCAGTCGATCCGCAATTTCATCTGGGAACCCCAACTGCTTGCCAGCTTCAGCAAGGGCCGCAGTGAATTCAAAAAAGTATGCGGGGCCGCTGCCGGATATGGCCGTTACGAGGTCGATCCAAGGCTCTGGCATTTCGAGGACGTCGCCCAATGACCCTAGAATTCCTTCTATGACAGATTTATCTTCTGGTCCAAGTTTTTGGCTCGGTGAGTAACCCGTAAAACCTTCACCGATACTTCCGGGAGTATTTGGCATGGATCGGATAACCAGCCTTGCTCCTTTAAACATTTCTTTCAGTGTGGCAACCTGCTTTCCTGCTACGATAGAGAGGATTGTCTTCCCCTGTGCCAACCTAATTATTGCCGGGTCGATATTATCGAGCTGCTGGGGTTTACAGGCAAGGATGAGCAATTCAGTTTCCAACGGTAAATTGTTGGCATTATCATAAAATTCTATGCCTGTCTTTTTCGCCAATATTTTCCCTGTTTCATCATTTCCCGCACAGCAAGAAATATCTCTGGGTAAACACAGGTTCTTGTCCAGGATTCCTTTTACTATGGCACTTGCCATTCTCCCTGCGCCTATGAAGGAAATTTTTTTCATATTTTAAAAATTTGGATCTTTATTCTCGGGTTCGACTTCTGGAAGATAGCCAGGAACAACGTTGGTCCGGGATAAGATATCATGTCCTGCCTTTCGATCTGGGTTGTAAAATGCGATCAGAAAATTTCCCAAGAAAATAATCAGTAATGGATTATGCGAAATCAGTGCAAAGCTGGCGATGCTCTTTACAATGGAACGGATGGCTTGTGCGCCGATGGGTGGAAGTCGGGGAGAATTCCGGTAGGCTGTCCGCAGATTAAAGGTTTTTTTTCCTAGGGTACAACCACTGAGGAGAATTTCACTCAGCAGAAAGTAGAGTAATGGAGTTAGGAGGGATAGAGTCGATACCATCATTAGTTGGGTCGCCGCAGTGGGATTTTTTTCCACAAATTCCTGAGATAAGGTTAACATTTCCCCAAAAGGGATTTGCTCCGTCTGCATTTGATCAAGGAAGGCCGTTGCTGTAGTTGGTAGGGCACTACGGATTGCCCATAGAATCGCCAATATTAATAGCATATCCATGCCGTAGGCGGCTATTCGCATCCAGATATTTGCCGGCGGAAATTCAATGATTGGTGGTTGTTCTTTACTCATGCAGGTTTTTTACCTTTTTTTAACACGGAAACCAAAAACAGCACCGACCAGACCGCCCACAATATGTGTGAGTTGAGATACATTATCGGGCTTGAATAGACCATCACCTACTTCTTTCCCTATAAATATTATTACTACAAGGATGAAAGTGATCGGTATGCTCCCGCCTCGTATGTTGACGATGGAGGCAAGGATGATAAGCATGAATACAATTCCACTGGCTCCCAGCAGGTAGTGTGGAGAGAAAATAATATTAACCAAACCTGTTACCAAGGCTGTTACAATGATCAACAGGGTTATATCTCCGGTTCCATATCGATCTTCAAGGATGGGGCCAAGAAGCAAAACAAATGTCAGGTTCCCAAAAAGGTGTGGCCATCCACTGTGACCAAGGACGTGGGTTAAAAGTCGCAGGTACTCCATCGGGTCGTTGATGGAGAAATGCCCTCGCCCGGGTACCGCACACCAGTTGTCTGCATTTATTAGACACAACAGTATGGCTAAAAATGAGAATGTCAGGACTGCCGGGGCGTTGTAGTGGAGGCGTGGCATGCAGATGCAGGAGAATTTATTTCGGCAAGTAATAATTTAGCTCGATTCTTAAACTATATTTTTACGATAGGCTTTAATGGTGTTTTTCATCAGTAGTGCAACTGTCATGGGACCCACTCCGCCTGGAACTGGTGTAATCAGCGAGGTTTTCGGAGCGACCCTGTCAAAGTCTACATCTCCGACCAGACGATAACCGCTCTTGCGGGAAGGGTCTTCTATGCGATTGATTCCGACATCTACGATAATTGCCCCGGGTTTTACCATATCCTCAGTCACAAATCGTGGCTTACCGATTGCAGCAATGATAATGTCTGCCAAGCTGACAACTTTAGCAAGTTCCTTGGTTCTTGAATGACAAATCGTTACGGTTGCATTTCCAAATGGGTGCTGTCGCATCATCAGTAAACCGGCAGGCTTTCCAACGATGAGACTTCGGCCCAAGACCACTACATGCTTTCCTGCCGTTTCAACGTTCGATCGCTTGAGCAGTTCAACAATACCAGCAGGGGTGCAGGGAAGAAACCCTTCCTTGTCTTCTTGGCACAGTCGCCCTGCATTCACCACATTAAACCCGTCCACATCCTTTTCAGGATTAACTCGATTAAAAATGGTATTACTATCAATTTCCTGTGGAAGAGGGGCTTGTACGAGTATGCCGTCTATCGTGTCGTCCTGATTGAGAAGGTCAATCTGCTTGATTAGGTCTTCTTGTGAGATTTCTACGGGAAGTACATGGAGTTGGCTTTCAATTCCAAGACTGGCTGCAACTTTTTGCTTTTTGTTTACATACGAGATGGATGCAGGATCTTCTCCTACGCGAACAAAGGCAACAGAGGGCGCGCGCCCATGATTACTACCAGCTAGGTCATGGCGCAGTTCCTCAAGAATTTCTTCGGAGATGGCTTTACCATCGATAATATCCATGGTTTATAGGTTTTTCCTCTTAATGAACTACACAAGTAGAAAATGCATCTGATAGCTATTCTTTCTTTAAATCATGAAAAAAAGATTGACTCAGGGGTGTTAAAACAAGACTTTCCCGCGCCTTAAAAATGAAAGTTGTATCTTCAATTAAGACCCTAAAGCATCGCCACGCTGATTGCAAAGTTGTGCGTCGCAAGGGTCGACTCTATGTAATCAATAAGACCAATCCGCGCTTCAAGGCCCGCCAAGGCTGAGGTCCTTGAATGTATTTACAATGAAGAAGGATTTACATCCAAAACTAAATCGAGTCTGCTTTGAGGATGTTTCTACAAAGAAGCAATTCCTTACGTGGTCCACGATGAACTCTGACAAGACCGCTACCATTGAGGGGGAAGAATATTTTGTTGTTCCTCGTGATATCACTATGGATTCGCACCCGGTCTATACTGGTGAAAAGCGCTTCGTAGATACTGCTGGTCGCGTTGAGAAATTCCAGAAGAAGTTTGGCCGAAAGTCTTCGTAGACTCTACAACCTTTTTAAAATCAAAGACTCCGGGATTTTTCGGGGTTTAAAATTGGCTAATCAATTTCGGGATGGGTCATCAGGTGCTTCAACTTCAATACGGAGGTCTGGATTAAGGTCACAGGCAACTTTCTTCCATAAATCCACACCTTGATGCTGGCATAGTAGGTCCAACCTCATTGTACTAACCATCCAGGCTTGGTGTTGAATTTCTTTTTCCAATTGTTGAGGGCTCCATCCTGAGTGGCCCACGAAACATCTTGCTTCTAGGTCGGAATACTTGGTTTTAAGTTCTCCCAGTTTGTCCTGAGTTACACCGAAGTGCAATTCGAAGGCATTAACCTGACTGGGCCACCGCCATGCAGCGAGCATGAATTGTTCTGTTCCCACTGGTCCACCTTGGTAGACGGGAGTTTCTGAAATCGGTGAAAATTGGAATTCCTTGTTGTGCTCGCCGATTGTTTTGCCGGTTGGTCGATTAAGAATGACTCCCATTGCCCCTTCGTCTGGGGAATGCATGGAGAGCAGAATTACTGTTCTACAGAAATTAGGGTCAAGTAGGCTGGGCCTTGCTACCAAAAGGTTTCCAGAGAAATTATCCTCTTTTTGTTCCAAATCTCGCATGATTTTCTTAAAATTGCTTCAATTCGACATTACTTTCGAGGAATAGTTCCTTCACCAGTGTATTGTTTTTGTAGTCGTAATGATATTTTACGGTCTGAACTCCTGCCGCAGCCAGCATTTTGGCACAATGTGTGCATGGGAAATGTGTTACATATACGGTGGTGCCTTCAATGCTGACACCACGTCGCGCTGCATCGCAGATTGCATTTTGTTCAGCGTGTACGGTCGCTTGTTCATGTCCGTCATGAACTCTCGATATGTGGGGTGCTCCTGGAAGAAAACCATTGTAGCCTGCCGTGATAATCCTGTTTTTTTGTTCTCCGCCAGAGACAAGTATACAACCCACATTGAGGCGGTCACAACTGGATCTTGATGCAATCAGGAAGGCCGTAGCCATAAAATATTCATCCCAGGAAGGCCTTTGGAGTTCGTCATTCATCAATGCAACGACATGATCAACTAGGTTCGGTGTTCCGTTGGTTCGTTGCTCTTTTGTAGTACCTTTCATCTTCATGAAATCTCAGATTGACGAAATGGGGAGAATACTGATAATCGGCAACCCTTTTCTGGTCTAACTGAATACATTCCAGTTTGGGTATATAATTAAACCACTAGTCCAGTACTCACTTTTTTTGCAAAATCTGAAAACCCTACCTATTGTCTAGATATCATGAATACACCAATTGAGATACTCACCCCATTTGGATTCCTTCCAAATCTTGGACCGATGGAGATGTTTATTGTGCTCGTTGTGGTCCTTCTTATTTTTGGCCCCAAAAAGCTTCCTGAACTTTTTCGTTCGTTCGGGAAATCCATCAAAGAGTTTAAGAAAGCCAGTTCTGAGATAGAGGATGACATTCGAACTGCCATGGATTCTGATCCTGAAATCAAGCAGTCTTCCACCAAGGAGAAGGAATTAGACCTCAAGGGGGACGACAAGTAAAAGTCTGAGTCGTTTTTATTTCTGCTTATTTGGACTCTCTACATTTAATCCATTCCAAGGCTTTGGAATAACTGCGCCTTTCCAGATAGTGTTTCAACTTTGGATGTATATTTTGTTCTGGGTTCTGAACGATACTGTCCATTTTCAGTAATGCTTCGCGTAGACTTAGCCCTTGTTTTTGGGTCCCGTTGACAACGGTTTCAAGTAGGGTCGGCAAGTTTTTCATTTTTGGGCTTCTGTTTTCTTTTATTAGGAATTTTAATTAGATAATGCTTGTTAGCATCGTCTACAAATCAATCGATGAAAAACCTAAATTTTGCAACACAGTGGAACGCCGACCTTATTGAGTCCCAGTTTGAAGTTTGGCAGACAGACCCAGGTAGTTTGGGCCTGGAATGGCGAGCTTTTTTTGAAGGATTCGAATTAGGTCGAACGACACCTGCGCAAATAACTGGACCAGATAATGAATCAATTGAACATTCTGTTGACCCGCGTAAACAAGCCCGTTTCACCGGTGCGATTTATGCTTACCGCTCCATCGGGCATACGCAAGCCACAATAGATCCACTTGCCAAGAAAACTCCTGATAACCCAAGGCTTTCTATGCAACGCCTCGGGTTTGATAACGCTGACCTTGGTGAGGTCTACGATACAGGAAACTACCTTGGTGGGCAGAAATTGACCGTTGAGCAATTGTTGGACAATTTGCAAAAAACTTACTGTGGGAATGTGGGGATTGAGTATCTTCACATACAGGCAACCAATAAAAGGCGCTGGTTGCAGTCACGCATTGAGCCAAGCCTTAATCAACCTGATTTCAATCACGATGAGAAACTTCAGATTCTCCGTAAACTGAGGGAGGCAGAACTCTTTGAGCATTTTCTCCACACTCACTACGTTGGCCAAAAACGATTTTCCTTGGAGGGGGGCGAGACATTGATCCCCTGTTTGGATGGTATCATACAAAAATGTCCAGAATTCGGAATTGATGAGATTGTAATGGGTATGGCTCACCGGGGACGTCTCAATGTATTAGCCAATATCCTTGAGAAATCCTATGAATACATCTTTGAGGAGTTTACGGACAACTATTACCGTGGCGCAATTCATGGCGATGGCGATGTTAAGTATCACTTGGGCTACAATAATGTTACCACGACACTATCAGGTGATAAGGTTGAGGTAAGACTTGCCGCCAATCCCAGTCACCTTGAAGCTGTGGGGCCGGTTGTTATGGGCAAGACCCGTGCTCGCCAGCGGATCAGGGATGACCTTGAGCGTAAAAAGGTTTTGCCCATTTTAATTCATGGAGATGCTGCCATTGCAGGTCAGGGTGTTGTCGCAGAAGTTTTCAACTTTTCCCAACTAAAAGGCTATCATACCGGGGGTGCGATCCACATTGTCGTCAATAACCAGATTGGTTTTACTACAAACCCCGAGGATTCTCGTTCCGGCCAGTATTGCACGGATATAGCCAAGATGATCGAAGTACCTATCTTTCATGTCAACGGGAATGATCCTCTTGCTGTTGCCATGGTTTCCAAGCTTGCCCTAACCTATCGACAGGAATTTGGTGAAGACGTTGTTATCGATATTAATTGTTACCGTCGACATGGCCATAATGAGGCGGATGAACCAGGTTTTACGCATCCGGTCCTCTACCGAAAGATCGCCGAGACTCCCCTCTCCAGCCAAGTTCTTGTTGAACAGATGATTCAGGATGGTGACATTACCCCAGAGGCTGCTGAGAAGCTTGAAAAGGAATATCAAGATCATTTGGAAAACCTTTTCCAGAAACAAAAAAATAAGAAAGCCCGAAAAATTCCGGCAGAGCGTAGTAAGGCCAGTAGTACCTACATACTACCTTACTCATTTAAAAATGTTCGTACCTCTGTTTCGAAAGCATTGCTGAAAAAAGTGACAGAAGCCATTGTCACAGTTCCTGATGCTTTTCACATTAACCCCAAGATTCGACGGCAACTTGATCGCAAGCTTTCTGCTTTTAATAAGGGGGAAGAGATTGATTGGGGCCTAGGTGAGCAGCTTGCTTACGGAACTCTTTTACTTGAAGGAACTCCAGTCCGTCTTTCCGGTCAGGATAGCGAGCGCGGTACATTCAGTCATCGGCACGCCGTTTATTATGATATTGATACTCGTCAGCGTTACGTGCCTCTTCTCGACATTGAGAAAGATCAAGCCAAGTTCTGCGTTTACAACTCGAGCCTTTCAGAGGCTGGAATACTTGGCTTTGATTTTGGTTATGCGCAGGATTATCCCGATATGCTTGCCATTTGGGAGGCTCAGTTCGGCGACTTCGCCAATGGTGCCCAAGTGATAATTGATCAGTTCATTGCAAGTGGTGAATCAAAATGGGGACAACCGAGTGCGATTGTCATGCTGCTCCCCCATGGATATGAAGGGCAGGGACCGGAGCATTCCTCTGCTCGTCCTGAACGTTATCTACAACTTTGTGCAGAAAATAACATTCAAGTCTGTAATCTTACTACTCCCGCCCAGCTTTTTCATGCATTGCGCAGACAGATGAAACAGAAATGTAAGCGCCCTCTTGTCGTATTTACACCGAAAAGCCTACTGCGTCACAAGAGAGCAGTTTCTTCTATCAAGGAGTTTACATCCGGATCTTTTCAGGAAATCTTGGATGATCCCAATCCACCAAAAGATGTCCGTAAGCTTGTTCTTTGTGCAGGAAAGGTCTATTATGATCTCCTTCAAAAGCGTGAAGAGGAAAGTATCAATGACACGGCGATCATTCGCGTTGAGCAGTTTTACCCGATGAATGAAGCTTTGCTACAAAAGGTGTGTGGCCGTTACCCGGATGCCCGAATTACCTGGTGTCAGGAAGAACCCAGAAACATGGGCGGCTGGAATTTTGTGGCTCCCATAATTGGTGAAGTACTTGGCCATCGTCCCATATACGCAGGGCGTGCACCAGCTGCAAGCCCTGCCACTGGTTCACTGGCTCTCCATCGTTTGGAGCAACGCGACCTGCTTGAAATCGCTTTTACCTAATTTTCACCTACGGATTCTATACATAATTCCCCTAACTTTTAAAATCATGTCTACTGAAGTTAAAGTCCCATCTTTGGGCGAATCCATTACCTCCGGCATTCTTGTTTCCTGGCTCGTCAAGGATGGTGACTTTGTTCACAAGGGTGACCTGCTCTATGAATTGGAGACCGACAAGATCACATCTGAGGCACCGGCTGAAGTTTCAGGGGTTATTTCACTCAAGGCCAATATAGATGACGAGGTTGAGATTGGTCAGATTGTTGCACTTATAGATGAAACCGCCAAGGTGCCAACCCCAGTTGATGCACCCCCTGCTTCATCGGAAGAACTTCCTGTTCAACAAGAAACTCCAGTTGCTACTGAAGAGCCCGTTAAGGCTTCATCCAGTATGTCGATGCAACTATCACCCGCTGTACGTAAGTTAGTTACAGAAAATGGAATTGATCCTACTATCATCGTTGGAACCGGCAAAGGTGGACGTCTCATTAAGGCTGATGTTGAGGCTGCCATTGAAAAAGATTCAGCAACTGAAAGGGAATCATCTTCTCCCATCAGTTCCCCCCCGAAATCCACAACTGGCACTCATCTGCCTCCTGATTCTCGAACTACACGTAAGAAACTTTCTCCAATTCGCAGAAAGATTGCACAACGGTTGGTTGCCGCTCAACAGCAGTCCGCTCTACTTACAACATTTAATGAAGTGGATCTTAGTCGAATCATCGCTCTACGTAAAAAACATCAGGAAGCCTTTATTGAAAAGCATGGTATAAAGCTTGGATTCATGTCTTTCTTTGTTAAGGCTTCAGTCCACGCACTTCAGGCCGTTCCTGAAGTAAACGCGCAAATAGATGGGGATGAACTTATCCTGAACCACTACTATGATATCGGCGTTGCCGTTGGTACTGATCGTGGCCTTGTTGTTCCGGTATTGCGTGATTGTGAGCAAGCTGGATTTGAAGAGATAGAACAGCAGATTGTAGCTTATGCTCAAAAAGCCCGAGATGGAAAGATTGGTATCGATGATCTACAAGGTGGGGTATTTACTATTTCAAATGGAGGTATTTATGGTTCCATGCTGTCCACTCCAATTGTAAACCCTCCTCAGAGTGGCATTCTTGGTATGCATGCTATTCAGGAACGTCCCATCGCCCGTAACGGTGAGGTTTTAATCCGTCCAATGATGTATTTGGCACTCACTTATGATCACCGTATCATTGATGGGAAGGGGGCAGTTACTTTCCTTAAGGTCTTAAAGGAGCAAATCGAAGATCCTTCGCGAATGCTTTTAGGCGTCTAAATTCCACCTTCTTGTTCTTTATGTCTGAATCCAATACTTTTGACCTTCTTATTATCGGCGCGGGCCCCGGTGGTTATGTTGCCGCCATACGTGCCGCACAACTGGGGCTAAAAACAGCCCTTGTTGAAAAAGATCAAAACCTTGGTGGTACCTGCCTGAATGTTGGTTGCATTCCTAGCAAGGCCCTCCTTCATTCCTCGGAGGTTTTTTATAACCTTCAGAAGCATGGAGCTGAGCACGGCATCCAGGCGAAGGGGCTATCGGTTGACTTGAGCACCCTTATGAAGAAGAAGGCTGGAGTGGTGAATCAACTCCGCCAGGGAGTTTTGCACCTTGTCAAGAAACACGGGGTTCAGGTCTTTAATGGACATGGACGTCTTGCTGGAGACGGCAAGGTAGAGATCGCGTCCGGAAAGTCTTCAATAACGGTTGCACCTAAGCACATTCTTCTCGCCACGGGGTCTAATGTTATCGAGTTGCCATTTCTCCCTTTTGACGGGAAACAGATCATTAGTAGTGATGATGCCATTGCCTTGGACAAGGTTCCCAAGAGCTTAATCGTCGTCGGCGGTGGAGCCATCGGTCTGGAATTGGGATCAGTCTGGTCGCGATTGGGAACAAAAGTTACAGTTGTGGAGTCTCTACCAAAAATTGCTTCAACTTTTGATGATGATGTATCCCGACAAGCCCAATTAATTTTCAAGAAACAGGGCTTGGACTTCTCTTTATCCACCAAGATTACGGGGTCCAAGAAGCTTAAGACCAAGGTTGTACTTGCGGCTGAGACAAAGAAAGGCTCCGTTAACTTGGAGGCAGAAAAAGTGCTTGTGGCTGTTGGTCGCACTCCTTTTACAGATGGCCTTGGGCTGGAGACTGTTGGCATTGAATTGGATGAGCGTTCGCGCATCCCTGTCAATGAACAGTTTCAGACTGTTGCAAAGGGTGTCTATGCTATAGGAGATGTAATACCTGGCCCGATGTTGGCTCACAAGGCTGAAGAGGAGGCTGTTGCATGTGTTGAGACTATTGCTGGGCAGTCTGGGCACGTAAACTACGCTGTCATCCCCAATGTGATTTATACCGATCCCGAACTTGCATCAGTTGGAATAGGGGAGATAACTGCAAAAGAACAAGGGAAAGAGATCAAGATTGGTAAATTTAATTTTGCTGCTAATGGGCGCGCATTAGCAGCAGATGCGATCACGGGATTTTCCAAGGTGATCGCTTGTATCAAGACTGACCGTATTCTTGGTGTGCAGATTGTTGGAAGAAATGCATCCGAATTGATCGGCGAGGCCGTAGCTCACATGGAGTATGGAGGCAGTGCCGAAGATCTTGCTCGTACTGTACATGCACATCCTACTCTCTCCGAGACCCTAAAGGAGGCTGCTCTGGCAGTAGATGGGAATGCAATTCACTCTGCCTAGACTGATTTTTACCTAGAACCTTTTCTTCTTCTGAACCCTTCAGGCTTTTACCTCGTAAACCTGGTCTCAGGTTTTACGAAAGATTAGGCTGGCGTTTTGGCCACCAAAACCGGAATTGTTGCTCATTACCACATCCGTTTCAATCTTTTGAGCTTCATTGACCACGTAGTCTAGATCGCAATCAGGGTCCTCTGTCTCGTAGTTAATTGTTGGTGGAAGAATCCCTGTTTCCAAAACCTTGCAGCAGGTTGCTGCTTCAATCGCTCCGGCTGCGCCGAGAAGATGTCCGGTCATGGATTTCGTGGAACTCATTTTCAACTTGTAGGCATGTTCCCCGAAGACTTTTTTGACCGCATTGGTTTCAAAGCGGTCATTATATGGAGTGGAAGTGCCATGGGCATTGATATAATTTATTTCCTCTTTCTGAACGCTGGCATCTTGAATTGCATTTTGTATACACTGGGACAATCCTCTTGATTCAACATCCGGTGAGGTTATGTGGTATGCGTCACATGTTGCTGCATAGCCGGCTACTTCACAATGAATCTTTGCTCCACGAGCTTGTGCGTGCTCCAGTGTTTCGAGTATTAGCACGCCGGCTCCTTCGCCCATTACGAATCCATCACGTGCTGCTTCGAATGGGCGGCTGGCATGAGTGGGATCATCATTGAAATTTGTGCTCATTGCGCGCATCGAACAAAATCCGGAAAAGCCCAGCTCGGTAATTGCGGCCTCACTTCCCCCTGCAAGGATGACATCTGCCTCACCGTTTTGAATTAGGCGGAAGGCTTCACCAATGGCATGGGTGCCAGAGGCACAAGCACTTACTACTGCAAAATTTGGGCCACGAGCCCCTAGTTCTATCGCTACCACACCACCAGCAATATTTGCGATGAGGGAGGGGATCATAAAGGGGGATACGCGCCGGGGTCCTCTTTCGTGCAGAATTTTGCTTTGATTCTGTATTGTTTCAATCCCACCAATACCAGATCCAATCAGTACCCCAAACCTAGATGGTTCAAATTTCTCCGGGTTAATTTCACCTTCCTGGAGTGCCAACTTGGCCGCCGCCATTGCAAAGTGCGTATAGCGATCATTTCTTTTGGCCTCTTTGGCATCCATCCAATCAGCCGCATTAAAGTCAACGACTTCTGAAGCGACCTTGCATGTGAAGTCCGTGGTATCAAAGCGAGCAATTCTGTCTGTACCACTTTTTCCGGCGATCAAACTGGACCAGAACTCATCCAAGCCCGTACCAAGTGAGGCTACCACGCCTATTCCTGTTACGACGACTCTTGGTTTTGTCTGATTTCCAACCATGGAAATTTTCAGGAAAAAATTTCAGACACGATGAACTTCAGAGAACCTCACTGGTTATCCTCATACTTAGGCAGGCACCAATAAAGGCACTTACCCTTGCTTGCTTGTTACGTACTTGATGACTTCGCCCACGGTGGTCAACTTTTCCTGATCCTCCTCTGGGATTTGATCCCCGTTAAGAAACTCTTCTTCGAGGCGCATCACCAACTCGACGGTGTCGAGGGAGTCCGCTGATAGGTCCTCCATTATATTCGCTTCTGGAGTTACTGCGTCCTCACTTACGCCGAGCTGGTCGACGACGATTTCTTTTACCTTTTTCTCAATGCTATCTGACATAATTTTATGACGTGTTAAGTATTGGATTGATCCTACATGGCCATTCCGCCGTCAACTGAAAAAACCTGTCCGGTGACATATCCGGCTTTTTCTGAACAGAGAAAGTCCACTATATGAGCGATGTCCTCAACTTCGCCGAAGCGTTTTAGAGGGATAAATTTTATGGCGGCTTCCTTTATCTCATCATTTAAGCCATCGGTCATGTCCGTTCGAATGAAACCAGGCGCAATTGCGTTTGCTGTGACACTACGGGCGGCAAATTCCTTGGCGATTGTTTTTGTTAGGCCAATCATACCTGCCTTTGCTGCCGCGTAGTTTGCCTGCCCTGCATTTCCAACTACACCAGCTACGGATGAAATATTTATTATTCGGCCCCAGCGATTACGCGTCATCGGACGACCCAAGGCTTTGCACCAGTGGAAGCAACTCGTCAGATTAGTCTCTAGGACTGAGTTCCAATCCTCGTCACTCATTCGAAAAAGGAGGCCATCGCGGGTAATTCCTGCATTATTTACCAAAATATCTATTGTTCCGAAATCCTTGCCAAGTTTCTCCGCAGCAGTTTGTACTGCATTGCCATCCGATACATCAACAGCCAGGGCATGAGCCCTTCCTCCATTGTTGTTTATGGAATCGGCTACAGCTCCACAGGATGATTCATTTTTGCTGACGCATAGAACTGTGTGCCCGGAAGTGGCAAGAGTTTTAGCAATGGCTTTGCCTATACCTCTACCCGCTCCCGTAACCAATGCGATACGAGTATTTGTTTCTTCATCCATTTTTTTATGATAATTTGTTCAGGAAAGAGTTTTACTCTAGTATATGTCCCTTTGATAGCGTTTCTCTTTTTTTAATCCTTTAACGTAAATTCGGGCTTCTTGTTCACTGAGATCGCCATGTTCTCTGGCGATCTGGTTAAGGGCTTGGTCCACGTCAACAGCCATACGCTTGGCATCCCCGCAAACATAAAAATAAGCCCCGCCCTTAAGCCATTCCCAGAGTTCCTTGCCACATTCGAGCATTCGGTTTTGGACATATACCTTTTCCTCTTGGTCACGTGAAAAAGCTAGAGAGAGATTTTGTAGGAAGCCATTTTGTTTCCAGCTTTTAAATTCTTCACTATAAAGATAGTCAGTTGCTATATGTTGGTCTCCGAAAAAGAGCCAATTCCGCCCCTTGGCTTCATTTTCCTCTCGTTCCTGCAGAAAGGAGCGAAAAGGGGCGATGCCAGTTCCAGGTCCAACCATGATGACATCCTTGTCTTGCTCTTCAGGTAGGCCAAAATGGGAAGATGCAACAAAGACTGGGACTATAGGGGCATTGAGTTTTACACGTTCAGAAAGGTATGTTGTACACACTCCAAACCGATCACGATTATTGCTGTTGTAGCGTACCACTGCTACGGTGAGGTGTATTTCTAAAGGGTATCTCGATGGCGATGAGGCAATCGAATATAGTCGCGGCACCAATCTCTTCATGAGGTTGACCAGTTCTTGAGGTTGCCATTTTGCACTTGGCGTCTCCACCAAGAAATCAATCAGTTCACGTTCGCCCAGATAGGCCATTAATTCTTTACGTGCCCCAGGTTCAAGGAAATTGCGTGCTTCGGCTATTTCATGTTTATTGGTCACTTTCTCTACCAAGGCTTGCAGGAATTTTTTTGAAGGTCCGGCCAAGGAGAGTTTGTGGAGAAATGCTTCGCGGATAGTTAGTGCTTTTTCGATTTTGGGAATATTTATAGTTTCGTTCCCCGAAAAACCAAGAACTCGTAGAACTTCTTCAACGTATTCCGGGTGGTTTGTCGGATAGATGCCCAGAGAGTCCCCGCAGTTGTATGTAAGGTTGCTTCCGGTGATATCCACAACAAAGTGTCGCGTATCCTTTGCAGAACCCTCCTTGTTCAGGATTCGGTTTTCTGTAATTTTCGCAGCAAAGGGATGATCCTTGTCATAAAGGATGTCTTTTGTATCGCTTTCCGCTTGGCTCATTTTTAATAGTTTCAATAACGTTACTCTGTTTTCTTTTTCAACATCAAATCGTATTTTCTTTTATTATTATGTCCATGAACACCTCCAACTCCCCCAAAACTCTGGGTCTAAGGTTGCAGAAAATAATTGCGGAAGCGGGGCTATGTTCCCGGCGGCAAGCTGAAACGTGGATCAGTGATGGAGAGGTTCGCGTTAATGGGCGTATTGCCACTTTGGGGCACAAGGCTGACCCCACCAAGGACGCCATAGTTGTACGTGGTAAACTTCTACAGGTTCGTTCAACATCTCGTAATGATCCTCGGGCCACATTTTTATTAAATAAACCAAAGGGTTACATCTGTAGCCATGGAGATCCACATCATGAGGAGACCATTTACGATATTCTTCCTCGAGCGATGCGTAAACGCCGTTTATTCACTGCGGGTCGTTTGGACAAGAACAGTGAGGGATTAATTATTCTTACCAATGACGGTGACCTTTCCAATCGGCTTTCCCATCCGTCCAATGGTATTCGAAAAATTTATCATGTTAACCTTGGTCATCCCATTGAAGAGAAGATTCTACCCAAGCTGGTTATGGGGAGAGAATTAGAAGGTGATTTTCTTCACTTCAATAAGGTGCTCCCGATTTCGAGAAAAGGCAATGCTCTCAAACGATTAGAAATTCACCTTGGGCATGGCAAAAAACGTGAAATTCGCCGTCTTCTTGAATCCTTTGGACATAAGGTTGAACGGTTGCGAAGAGTCCAGATAGGTGGTCTAAAAATTAAAGGAATGCCTATTGGCTCCATTAAGGAGTTGAACGAAAAGGAAATCGATTTACTCTTTCATTCTTAAGAGCATATTCTTTATAAACAATTCTGATGAGTATTCGAAAATTCTGTTTGGTTTTTCTCTTTTCCGCTTCCGCCTTGTCTGCCGCGAATATATCGGTGTTTTTGAAGCCCGATCCCAAGGCAGCCTTATTTAAGCAGGTGGTCACTGATGACTTGATGTTACCTAAGGCGGTCGAAAACTCCAATCTAGCTTCAGATGGTTGGCATTCCGCCAAGATTGCCGTTTCCCAAGTTGGTTTTACCCAACAGAAGAACGTCATGAAGGAACTCAGTCTCAAGCCTGGCTCGAAAATTCATGTTCGACCTGCGCTTAACAGCACCTTGATTGCCACCACGACCGGTCAAGAGATGGTCAAGGTAGTCAAGCCAGGAGCGTGGACTCAAGTCACCCTCACAAAACCGGTAACGGTATACTTTCAGCTCACTGACGAACCCGAGATTAAACCAATTCAGCCAGTGGAATCGCTTCAGCCAGTAATTCCAGTTGTAGAAGTTCCTGAGCCTCTACCTTCCCCTCAAAAGAAACCACCTGTCGTTGGTTCGGAACCAAAACCTACACCGGAGCCGGTTGAGTTGTCGGTTACGGCATTACCTGTTCCTGTAGTGTCCGAGAAAGAAGTGTCAGCTGCAGTAGTTGCCTCCACTCCCCCACCCGCAGTTGTTGGAGATTTTGATTTACTGGAAATCTTGGATCCTGTCGAGGTACGAAAATCTGTTGCTCCCGTCTCTTCTGCTCTTTTGGAGGAAATACAGGAACTTGATCCTCTGGAAGTCAGGGAAGGGGAGGACCAACCCCAAACATCACCGCAGCTTCCTCTTGAGATAAAACCAACTGTGACCATCTCTCGCAGTTTTGAAGGACGACTCATCTATAAGAAGCCATTTTTCCGTCGTCCCGGTGTTCCCAACCGAAACAAACAAGCGATTCCTTATCAGCTAGTTGATGAAAATGGCAAACGGATTGCCTATGTTCGTGTAGAGAACATCAAGGTTGGCAATCTCCTTAATTATTTGAATAAAAAGGTTATCCTTAGTGGTCCTCTTGAAGAAAATCCAAAAGGAAAAGAACCCATCATCCAAGGACGTGTTCTACGCTTGGATTTAAAATAAACCATCGATCGATTTGCTGTTCCATCAAATTGCCCCCCCATTTGTTCTCCGAGACACTAAATGGGTATTCAATCCAATTTTTCAGTAATCTCTCTTACTGATTGCGAATATTTTTCTTCGATTCCTCTTTCTCTTCCTCGATGACGGCCAGTTCGCTGTGCAATTGCTTGCGGAGTACTTCCGTCTCTTCATAGTGACCCGAGATTTCTGCCTCAGCAATCTGTTTATTCAGAAAAATTTGCCGTTCAGCGGCTTTGGCGGTGAATTTCTTATCCACTTCAGCAATTTTAGCCTTCTGTTCTTCGGTCAATTCCTTGCGGTCAGGTGAATCTTTTGACTTAAGGCGTTCCATGGCCAGTTCATAAGCGCTTTTCATAATGGAATTATTTTCTATCTAAGTGGGAATAATCGTTATCATTATGTAAATGCCAAATGCTACTGGAGGAATCCAGAAAAAATGTAATCCCAGT
>JABJCN010000028.1 GCA_018668635.1 Opitutia bacterium | reverse complement strand
CTAAAAACCTAAAGGCCCAAGTGTCGGCATTCAAGAATCTACCCTAACGCACAAAGTCCATACCAAATAGACAAACATCGTCACCGAATTCATTGGTACCACAATAATCTTCTAGAGACTGCATCAAGTTCCCAAGAAGTTCAGGCATAGGCTGTTCACCGTTCTGGAGTATCCATTCATTAAAACGATTCATACCAACCTGTTCTCCATTGGAATTCTGTGCCTCGAAGGCTCCATCTGTGTATAAAATCAGACTATCCCCCTTGAATACCTGTATCTCCTGTAATGTGTAGTCAACATCACCAGCCAATCCAAGGGCGATATCCGGATCATCATTCAAGGCGGATAAGTGAAGCAGGCGATTTTCCGATCGACGCAGAAGTACAGGAGGAGGATGTCCGGCATTGGCATAGACAACCTTGCGCTCCAGAATATCAGCAACAAGATAGCATGAAGTGACAAAAATGCTGGTGTGTACCTGACTGAAGATCCTGTAAAGTCCCTGATTGATTTCATCAAGAAAAGCATGGGGCTTTGATGCCAAAGGCTTCATCTCCTCAATGAGACCACGAAGCAATGCAGTGATAAGGGCGGCTCGAACGCCATGCCCCATTACGTCACAGATGAAAAGTCCGGCCCGTGTGTTCGATACCGGCACCATAAAGAAAAAATCGCCCGCAAGAGTGCTGCTGGGTTGATAACGGTGTGAGAAGCGAAGGAAAGCTTCAGTCTCAGGTTGATCCTGAGGAAAATGAGGATAGTGGTTGGGTATCAGGGACTGTTGGATTTCACGAGCCATTAGCAACTCAGCCTCCATCTCCTTATTCCGTTCGATCAGTTCATGGTTGGAGAGAGAAAGCAGTCGCTCAGACTCAATATGATCATCAATTTCCTGACGAAGGCGTGCACTATATTTCTCGAAGTGCTGGATGAAGGCATTATGGACGTGATTCATGAGCTTCTGTGGATCACTCATTTTCTCCACATAGGCAAAAGCCTCCACATTCACGGCCTCCATAGCGCTTTCAAGTGTCGCATGACCTGTATGAATAATAACCTGTATCTCCGGATTGATTTCACGAAGTTGATGAAGGAGTTCCATGCCCGCCATATCCGGTAGTCGCAGGTCAATAATAGCAACATGGAGTGGTTCCTTTTGGCAAACAGCCAAGGCTTCCTGACCGGAGTGACAACAGGCAGCATCCAAATCCTCAATGTCAAGACAGTCGGCTAGAGTACGAACTTGCCCGGGGTCGTCATCTACAACAAGGACACGGTTTCTCCCATTGGAGGAAGTTTCTTCGCTCATGCCGGGTACAAGAATTTAGCCCACGGAAACCGTCTCGGCAATAAGGTCGATCAGGTTGTCCAAGTTGAGAGGTTTTGGGAGAAAAGCGACAACGCCCTCCCGTAAAGAGTCTTCCTTGAGTTCATCCATTGAGAATGCACTCATGAGGATAACCTTAACACCGGCACAAAGGTTTTTCATCTTACGAAATGCTTCGACGCCACTCATACCCGCCATACGAACGTCCATTAGAACCGCGTCAAATTGCCCGTCCTTAAAAAGACCAACTGCCTCTTCGCCACTGGTTGCGGCCTGAACATTATATCCTTCGTCCCTTAGAATGTCGCTCAATGTTGAACGCATGGCCGAATGGTCGTCAACTAGCAGGATGGACGTGGAGGCAGACATCGTTAAGTGTGTGGTAGTAAACTACGCCAAAGACGATCTTTTGTCAAGCGGAAGCTCAATGATAAAGCGGGTTCCTACATCAACCTCACTCTCAACGGTGATCTTGCCTTCATGATGCTCCTCAATGATCTGCCTACAAATACTCAGGCCCAACCCCGTACCTTTTGCCTTCGTCGTATATAGGGGTTCAAATATGCTCTGGAGTTGATCATCATTCATGCCACTGCCATTGTCAGAAACTTCAATACGACATACGGACAATCCTTCGTCCATTCGTCCCTTGACCTGAAGCAATCCATCTAAGGGACATGCATCACGGGAATTCTGGACCAGATTAACAAGGACCTGTTTAAACTGGACTGGATCTGCCAAAAACGTAAATGGATCGGGATCCAAATCAATATGAAATTTCAACGGTGCATGAATCTGACAACGGGACTGCACCTCCTTCAGCATTGCCCCCAGTTCAATATCAGAACGTTCCATCTTGCGCACACGAGTCATGTCAAGGAGGGAGGAAATAACATGGTCCGCAGAAGATAATTCTTCATCCATAAGGTGAAGATGTTCATCAAGCTTCGGATGTTGTTTTCCTAATTCATCTTTACCCAAGTATCGTCGAAGAAAAAAGATCGATTGTTTAATTGCACCAAGAGGATTGCGTAATTCGTGGGCAATACTCCCCGAGACCTGACCAATGGCAGCAAGTTTCTCCTGACTAATCAGGCGCTGCTGGTACTTCACAACTTCAGCAGTACGTTCTTCTACCCGTCTCTCCAGACTATCATTAACATGTTGAAGCTCATTATGAGCCTCGCGCAATTCACGTTCAGCCTCCTTCTCCTTGGTTATGTCAATGGCAATACCGAGGATGGCATCCTCGGAAGTCCCTGACTGGGTGTAAGGAATCTTGGTAGTACGTAAAATCCGAAGGGCACCTCCTGGTCCAGTCCAAGTTTCCTCGAGGAGAAGTGGTTCCCGGGCATCCATAACCTGGTGATCATCCTCAAGCATTTGGATGGCCTCTTTTTCATCGCCAGTGTGCATTGCCATATGGGAGGAACTGAGCATCTTGGGGATGGTGGTCCCATATGCGTTGGCAACTGCCTTGTTACAGAGAATAAACCGCCCACTTCTGTCCTTGGCGAACATCATGTGGGGAACAAGATCGATAGCCTGATAAAGCCGGCGCTCGCTATCCTGTAAATCCATGTCACGGCGCTGGACTTTTTCGAGCATAAGGTTAAAGGCATCAGTAAGTTGCCCAAGTTCATCCTCTGTCATTTTGGTCGCACGCAGGGAGTAATCTTTCTCGAGTGAAACACGGTTGGCTATATTAACCAGATGTTGGACAGGCTTAACAAAACCTGATTGCAACCAGGTTGAACTGGCAAGAGTGAGCAGCAAGGAAAGAACCAGTATTGCCGAAAGGATTCCCATGTATCGCATGCGATGATTGAGGATTTCGCTGGAATCCCTTTTAACATAAACCCATCCATCCAATTGCTCATCGCGAACAATCGGTTGAAAAACCTCGGTAAAACTACCTGTTCTGGTCCGGATTAGCTGCTCCTGCACAGGCCATTCAGGCAAGGTTAACTCAGTAGAAACATTACCATCACTTGCCAACATCTGTCCATCAGGCAAATAAATTGCCACAGCAGTAATGTGCTGATCCAAACCGATGGCCTCAACGATATCTCTGGCCTTCCCTGAATCGCGGGCTGCAACAACTGGTTCGCAGACGCGAAGAATCACTTCAGATTCAGATTCCATCTGCTTCTCTGCCTGCTCGTGCAGGAAAATAGAATCGTAGAATATTAGGCCTAAGCCTGCAAGTAACAGTGCAAACCCTGTTGTAAAAACAGTGTAAAGCACCATGCGGGTACGAAGACCTTTACCTTTCATTGCAAAAACTCTACTTCATAAAAATTAATGTAGGATAGGAATATTAATGGCGAGCTCTTACAAACATTCAAGGGAAAGGAACGCCTGATAAAACGAATTGAGGCTCCAATATAGATCCCGTCCTGTTTTTTTCTGGAAAGCCTATTTGATGTAATACAAAACAGGCGGATCAAAACAATTCATCTGAAACAATAATCATTATTCAACCCGACCAAGCGATGAAGACAAAAACCTCGATACTTCTATTTAGTCTGTTGGCAGTTCTCGGTTTAACTGCGAGCCTGCAGGCAGGCAACTGGCCCAACTGGCGTGGCCCCAATCATGATGGTTCCACCACGGCCAAAAACCTCCCGACAAAATTCAGCAAGACGGAAAATGTTAAGTGGACTATTAACATGCCTGGTCCATCGGCAGGCACCCCGATTATCTGGGATGATAAAATATTTGTCAGTTCAACCGGGAAGAAAGATAATTCCCTTCTGGCACTTTGTATTGACAGGAAATCCGGTAAAACACTGTGGCAAGACAAAGCAGGAAGCGGATACCGCCCCGGTGGTGATGGAAGTACCTCCTCCCTCGATAATAAAAGCAACTATGCCTCTCCATCGCCTGTAACTGACGGTAATGTGGTGGTTTTCTTCTATGGCAATGGAGACTTGGTAGCCTATACGTTAAATGGTAAACGTAAATGGGCCAGTAATCTTCAAAAAGACTACGGAGACTTCACCTTTCAATGGACATTTTCCTCCAGTCCCACTTTATATGAAGGAAGACTGTATATGCAGATTCTGCAACGGGATGAGCCTGTCCATGGACGTGGCAAGCAAGGCAATGAATCTTTCCTGCTGGCCATAGACCCGGCCAATGGAAAAGTTATCTGGAAGCACAACCGACCATCCAAGGCCAACAAGGAATCCCTGGAATCCTTTGCCACACCAATTCCATTTGAAGGTGCAGGTCGAAAGGAACTGGTCATCGTTGGGGGAGATGTTCTGACTGGTCATGACCCGGTATCGGGAAATGAACTATGGCGATGGGGAACTTGGAATGAGGGGCACAAGCAACAGTGGTGGCGACTGGTTCCATCCCCGGTCATTGGAGGAGGAGTTATTCTTGCCTGCGGCCCCAAGAAAGCACCGGTTTTTGCAGCCAAAGCAGGCTTAAAGGGGACACACTCAGGGAAAGACGGCCAAGTATGGAATAGTGGAACTGGCAGCCCTGTCACAACAGATGTCCCCACCCCACTTTTCTACAAGGGAAAGTTCTATGTCCTGAGCGACCTGCGGAAGGCAATGTCCAGAGTTGACCCGACAACAGGCAAAGTAGAATGGACCGTTGAGATGCCCGGTCGATACAAGTGGCGTGGTTCTCCAACTGCCGCCGACAACAAGATTTACTTCATGAATCACAACGGAGAGGTTGTCGTCATGGATCCGGAATCAGGTAAGATCCTACATAAGACATCCATGGGCGAACAATACGATGACAATACCCGCTCATCCATTGCCATTGCAGACAACCAATTATTTATTCGCACCAACGAAAAACTGTACTGTGTGCAGTAGAGAATAAAGAATTCATTGTTAAAAAAAGCGCGACTCATAACGGGTCGTGCTTCTTTTTTGTCCAATCCAGACCGGTAAGAAATCCATTATAATTAAAAATTCAGGTTTCTAATATATTTTTGAACGCCAGTTCATTCTCACTCGTCAAAAGATGCCCTGACTCGCTTGAGCCAGGAAACCCCAATACCTGATGAGACAAAATGAGTGAGATAGACCCCATAGAAAATACTGATAGATATATAAAAATACAAAGCCGACTAAGAGAAGACATCCAGCAAGCCCTCGAAAATGATGGCCTGCCAGGTAATCCGTTAAAGCGAGGATTATGCCACTTGTACTGGATGTACAAGAAGCAAATCCTCCTTGAAAAATACGGCATCAATTGGCGTAGTCCAAGTGACCTAACCCCGCACGTAGTGTTTGACTGAAAGATTCAGCATGGGAACTGCACACAGACTGGAGGGACTGGTGGGAGGGCATATTTAAAGAGATGTGCGATTCAGGTATTTTGGGTTCGAAAATATAACTAAATCCTGAGATACACGGAGCTTTGATGAAAGTCCCCAACCTGAAAGTTCATGTGGAACCCATGTTCCACATATTGAATATGCGCACACGCTTCCCGTTCCAATACGGAATCGCCAGCCTGACCGCCCTGCCCCATCTCATAGCGAGGGTCAAAATCGATGTTGAAGGACATGGAGTCTCAACAGGACTAGGGGCTGAAGGCCTACCCCCCAAGTGGTTCACAAAAAACCCCGATACTCGATTTGAGGAGGATATCCCGGATTTCTTTGATGTCATCAAGAATGCAGCCAAGCTCGCAACGGATGCCCCTTGCACCTCTTTCTTCCGAATCTGGCAACATGTTTACACTAAACAGGCAGAATGGGCAAAAAAAAGAAAACTGGCTCCCCTGCTGGCAAACTTGGGAGTCAGCCTCATTGAGCGCGCCATACTGGATGCCCTCTGTCGATCCCTTGGCGTCCCCATTCACAAAGTTCTACAGAATAACCTGACGGGCATTGATCTCAGCGCCATTCGACCTGAACTTGCGGGAATGGAACCAAGACATGTACTCATGCAATCGCCCCTAAAGTCAATAAATGTTCGCCACACTATTGGTCTGGGAGATCCACTTTCCGCAAGTGACGTACCCCATGACAAAAAGCTGAATGACGGTCTCCCACATACCCTTGAGGAATGTATCCACGCATACGGCCTTTCCTATTTCAAGATCAAGGTCAGGGGCGATCGGGATGCTGACATGGAACGCCTTCGGAACATTGCAGGAATCTTTAATTCCTGTGGCATTGAAAAACCGAAGTTCACACTGGACGGGAATGAGCAGTTTTCAACCGTGGATGGATTTCGTGAATTCTACGAGACCTGCATGGAGGATCCACAGATTCATGGACTCCTTCATGGCTTGCTTCTAATCGAACAACCGCTGCACCGGGACATTGCGCTAAAGCACAGCCTCCATTCATGGAAGGATAGACCCCCATTGATTATTGACGAATCAGATGGGGCTCTCAACAGCCTGCCAAAAGCCTTGAATATGGGTTACAACGGTACCAGTCACAAGAACTGTAAAGGGATCGTCAAGGGACTTGCCAATGCTGCGATGCTAAAAAAACAACAGATTGAAGACCCCGAAAAAAATCTTCTACTCACCGGGGAAGACCTGGCCAATGTGGGACCGATTGCACTCAACCAGGATCTCGCAATCATGGCTGCATTTGGCATTTCACATGTGGAACGCAATGGTCATCATTACTTTCGTGGACTATCCATGTTTCCGGGAGAACTCAGCGAGGAACTGGCACTGCCTGACCTGTATCGCATCCACGAGGATGGGTTTCCCACACTGGACATTCGAGACGGCAGACTCAACTTAAGCCAAGTAAACAAGGCCCCTTTTGGAACGGAGCATTTGCTTGATACCGCTCAATTCACGCCGCTCGCGGAATGGTCAGCGGAATCGCTTGCATGAACATGTACAAAAAAACTTCTCAAGCGGCGAATAAATAATCTCGTCCCTCGACCCAGTAGCGCTCCTGCATAAATGCTCTAATCTTTTCCCGTGCACCACGAGCACCGACCATAACGAGGATAAGCTCTTTACCCGGGGCAGGCATCTCTTTATGGGAGCGAACACTCAATCCCGGACGCGGTTCACCGACCTTTCGAGGGTCCACGTCATAGTACCCCTCCACCACGACACCCAGTTCCTCCAACCATGCCACCCGCTGTCGCGTCACACGACCCGCACCCCAGACGCGAACCATCGGATGAAAGGGGTTTGACCTGGCCAACCATTCGGCAAGGTATTTAAACTTTAACTGATAGAAAGCTTTCAGGCGATAGCGCACATCCGTCCGGGACAGACGCCCCGGCAGGTCCATCCACTGGAGCAGCACCTCCTGCACCTTCGCCATCCTTACACCGCCCTGCATCCAACGAAGCCACAGGTCATAATCCTCAGGGAAATCGCCATTCATATAGGAACCATGTTTCTCAATCAATTCCCGGCGAAACATGACCGATGGATGGGCAAACGGTGACTCCACGAAACGCTGCAGGCTTATTGCATCAGGCTCCACCAATTCGTTTATCCATCTAATGTATTCGGCGTACCCTTGCTGGGCATCGGAATCCCCTCCATGCTGAACGAGACAAGAAACAAGCCCTATATCGGGATGTTCTTTCAGGAAGGCAAACTGGCGAGCCAAGCGTTCAGGAAAACACAAGTCATCGGCATCCATACGGGCCACGAAGTCACCGCTGACAGCCTTTAATCCAGTGTTTAATGCATCTACGATTCCCTTGTGAGACATCTCTATCAAATGAATTCGAGAATCTCGCAACGTCAGATACCGAGCCAAGTCCCGACTACCATCCGTGGAACCATCATCGACAAGAATAAGTTCCCAGTCCTGAAAAGTTTGTTCCCGAATGCTGGCAACAGCCCCCTTTAGCGTAGCGAAAGCATCATGAAATGGAAGGAGTACGGAAACAATCGGCATGAAGGTTGGACAGCTTGATCTAATTGTTCATGTTGAACTTAAGTATATGTAGCATCACTCCAATTTGTCCAATCATGAAACACACAATTTCACTCACACTACTGATCCTTACTCCGCTAATCGCCAAACCACCGATACCAACCCCACCGGAGTTTCCTGTACTGGGAGAAATTGAGCCCTGGTTATTCAACAAGATTTTAAACGGGAAGGATGTCGAAGGCTCCCTTGCCAAGACCTATAAAGACCCTGACTTCCAGAAGCTTATAAAAAAGCATAAGTTGCGCCTGTTTGGTGGCCCCATGTTGAGTTCTGTCACTGACAGATCCGCAATTATCTGGTTGCGCACTCCACAACCCGCAGACCTGAAACTCACGGTCAAGGACAGTTCCGGGCAAACCGTGGTTAGCAGCTCGACCAAGACATCCATTGATAGAGACCTTACGACCAAAATCCTTATCGAGGGACTCTCGCCCCTTACTATTTATACCTACACTCTGGCTGATACCCATGGAGAAATTCCGATTGAAAACGCCAAATTTCGCACTGCCCCGACAAAGGCCCAGAAGGCAACAATCCGAGTGGCATTTGGCGGCGGATCTCGCTACAACCACCCCAAGGAGTACATTTGGAATACGATTGCACAACAGACTCCCGACATCTTCCTATTCCTTGGTGACAACCTCTATCAGGACGATCCCGAACACCGCAACCTCCAGCGCGCATACTACTATCGCCGTCAACTCCGCCCCGAATACCAACGATTAACTGCTTCCACAGCCATCTACGCCATCTGGGACGACCATGACTTCGGAAAAAATGACTGCGCCGGCGGACTCGATCCGTTCAAGCCTGAATGGAAGGTCCCCGTCTGGAAGGTTTTCAAGGAAAACTGGGCCAATCCCGGATTTGGCAATGGACCCGATTATCCCGGTTGCTGGTTCAAATTCTCCCACGGTGACATCGACTTCTTCATGACGGACGGTCGCTACTATCGAGACTTTAAGAAGGGCACCATGCTCGGTCCCGTACAAAAGCAATGGCTCCTTGAAAGCCTCAAGGAATCGACCGCAACCTTCAAGGTCATATCCTCAGGTACTCTCTGGACAGAGAGTGCAGACAAGGGAGGTAAGGATTCATGGTGGGGTGTCCGGGAGGAACGCGAAGAAATCCTCTCCCTGATTGATACTGAAAACATCGGCGGTGTTCTCCTCCTCTCCGCCGACCGCCACCGCACTGACGTTTACCAAATCAAGCGCCCAAATGGTTACACCCTCTACGAATTTGAGACATCAAAGCTGACAAACAACCACACACATGGCACCAGGAAAGAAGCCCTATTCTCCTACAACAAGGGCAACTTCTTCGGCGCCCTTGATTTCGAACTGGGGATCAAGGACCCGACTGTCACCTTCCGCTGCATCACCATCGATGGGAAACAGGTCTACGAGTTACCGGTAAAGCGCAGCCAATTACAAGGTAAATAAAAGTAAAAGCCCACTTCTTCTTCACGAAAACAGCTCATAAATTCAACAATGTTCTTGCTTCAGAACAAAAGCTTTCCGTCCCTGCATAATATGGGCAAAACGGCAGATTCACACTGAACTCTTTCAACGGGAAAGGGCTCCCCTCCGGAAAATAAATTGCCCGCTTTGTGGCCTTTGTAAAAGCCACACCGGCCGCAATGTCCCAGACCTTCACCTTGAAGTCGATAGCTCCGTCAATGCGTCCTATTACCGCATGAAAAAGATTCAAGGCCCCGCTGCCCAGCGATCGTAGGCGCTGTGTTTGAATAATCGGCATCAACTGCTCAAGTCGCTTTGCAGGCAACGGAAAATGCATGCCCACGATGCTGCGATTCACCATTGGTACCTCCGGAAGGACCTTCACTTTTTTCCCGTCCTCCAGTAGGCCCGCCCCTGGGCCACCCTCGACGAGTACCTGACGGTTTAGGTCATAAAGAAACCCATATACCGGCTCACCTTCATCAAGGAGCCCAAGGGAGATCGCACAATTAGCCACACCCAGGGCGTAATTGTTTGTGCCGTCCACCGGATCTGCAATCCAGGAGAATCGGTTCTCCAACCGAAGTGGTGTCCCGGTGTCCTTCCCCTCCTCGCTGCAATAATGATCGAGTGGATAAAGCTCCTTGATCTGAGTCTGCAGATTTAGGGATATTGCATGATCAATCTTGGTGACACGACTATGATCTGACTTCCACTCACTTTTAACTTTTCCCAAGTTTCCCCGGAAAAGGTCCACCTGCGACAGGACCGCCTTGCGACCAGTGTCTACCCGAACCTCAAGCGCCCGCTCCATCAATCGTACTCGTAGAGTTTCGGGTCACGAACAGGTGGCCGAAGCTTTCTAAGAATACGCCGACTCTCGCCGCGAATATCGCGCCCCTTGGGTTTCCCCTCGTCACCTTCTGCACCATCAGGTCCGGGACCATCCATACCGCCCATCCCCGGCATACCGCCCATTCCATCGCCATGACCACCCTCTTCATCTCCAAGAAAATCGTCCATCTGCTCTTCAATGGTTTCAGGGTTCTGCCCCTCCTCCAACTTGCGAACAACCTCCTCCATCTGGGGATCGAAGGTTTCGCCCATCGCATCCCCCATTTTACGCATCAGGTTGCCCATGACTCGAGGATCAGGGTTATCCTCATCCATTCCCTCAACAGCACCCTCCATCTCTTTCATCAGTGAAGCAACCCGGGGGTCATCAAGATCATCCATACCGGCACCCATGCCGGCACCCATCTCATCCTTCCTGGACTTACGGGTCTTTCCGGTAATGCCAAAACTGGAGAGCATTTTCTTCATGGTAAACTGATCACCATCGGGACACTTCGGAATTGTATCCTTCTGTGCAAGGGTCTTGGCAAAGAACCTGTAAATCTTGTTGGTGTCAGGTGAATAAAACTCGTAGATCGCCATGGTTGGTTAAATTGATCAGTTGTTCGGTACTTCAATCTCAAGAAGGAATGCTTCTGCCGTTTGTTTCAAGTCCTGATTAATGGGGCGGTTGCGGACAACCTTGGGAAGGGCATCCACAAGCTCCAAAACATTATTGAAAACAATTCTTGCTTCATCAATACGTTCAGCTCTCAAAAGAATTTGCCCTTTTTGAATTAACCAACGCTCCTTTCGTGGTGCATCAGAAAGTAACTGGTCAACCCGAGCCAATGCGCCAGTAAAATCCCGGAGGCGCAGTTCATATTGCAAGGCCGCCTCCTGCAAGGTTGCTACTGCACCAATACGACGCATTCCTTGTTCGAGTCGCCCTATCGCAACCTTTGGCCCGGTTTTGGAATGGGAGGCATGCGCACGGGCTTGTTCAAGGAAATGGGAGGGTTGTGGACTTTTAAGCATAGGGATGGCCAAGTCGTAATCTCGACAGGATTCGAAAATCTCAAATGTGACGTAGAGGGCCTTGGCCCGAAGAAGTAAGGCATCCACATCACCCGGTTTATTCTTAAGAAAACGGTTCAAGTAAAACAGGGCACTCTTGTACCAACGTGCCTGAACCATGAGTCGACCAAGGAGAAAATCATAATGGGCCGCATTGGGATCAAGTTCCCGGGCAGAAACCAAGTCCCGAAATGCGCCATCGTAGTCGCGGTGTTGTCGCGACAATCCCGCCCGTTCCAACCAGAGATCAACATTCAGCGGGGAAACCTCAATTTTTGCAGAAAGCGTCTCAATTTCCTTGTGTAGATTTCCGTGTGCGCAAAGGAGATGCGGTAAAAGGAAAATACAAAGGAGCGTAGTACTACCCGACTTTGACCAAGAAATCCGCATACGCCTTTTCAATTCGCTCCAATTCATTACTTGAAAGTTCCCAATCTGCAGCCTGTGCAGTCTCAGATATCTGTCCGGGCCTGCGTGCGCCAACGATGGTGGATGTAACCTCCGAATGGCTTAGCACCCAGCTTACCGCCAACTGCCCAACCGTGTGCCCGGATTCCCCTGCAATCGACCTGAGTTCATCCACAAAGACAAGAAAGTGGTTCATATGGGGTTCCTGAAGATACTGTGTAACCGGATGCCCCTGCTTGTGCTTTCTCCAGTCATTAGAAGGAAGTCCCTCATACCATTCGCGGGAAACCTTACCGGTTAACAGGCCTGAATGCATGGGACTGTAGCCAAGAAAACCTGTGTTTTTATTCCGACACCATTCCATTACACCAGGTTCCACCCGACGGTCCAGAATACTGTACTGCGGTTGTATTGATGAAATATGCCCCAAGATTTCAGCTCGATTCAGGTTTTCCTCATAAAAATTACAGACACCGGCCCAACGAATCTTACCTTGTTG